>JBGARM010000197.1:0-5909 GCA_044230215.1 Thermoanaerobaculia bacterium
CGGAGGCCGAACGTCTCCTGGTCAAGTACCTGCAGGAGAACAAGCAGTCGCTCGCCGCCTTCGCGCTCGAGACCCTGCTCGAGCTCGAGCCCCACCACCCGCGCCGCGACCTTTTCGCGAGCGCGATCCAGATCATGGGCGAGGAGCGCGGCAAGATGGAGATCGCCGGCGCCATTCTCGCCGAAGGCCGCGACGCCGTCCTCCACGGCGACCTCGCGGCGGCACGCCGCAAGCTCGAGCAGCTCGAGAAGTCCGATCCGACCCTGCAGCTCTCCGAAGCGCTGCGCGCCTCGATCCAGAGCGCCGAGGAGCAGGCGGCGAGCGCCGCCGCGGTCGACCGCCGGCGCGAGAACCTCGAGGCGCTGCTCGACGCGAACCGGCTGGAAGAGGCCGAGCGCGAGCTCGCGCGCCTGTCGGCCACCGGGCTCGCCAAGGTGTCGGTCGAGAACTATCGTCTGCGCATCTCCGACATCGCCGCGCTCGCCGAGCGCGACGCCAGGGCGCACGAGTTCGAGCGCGCCTACAAGGAGAAGGTCCAGGCCCGCGACTGGTACGCGGCGCGGGACATCGTCCTCGAATTCGAGCGCGCCATCCCCGACAGCCCGCGGCCGACTTTGCTGTTCAACGAGATCAGCCGCCTGGAAGAGGTCCATCGCCGGCAGCAGGGGATCGAGCAGGGCGTGCAGCAGCTCGAGAACTACCTCCGCCTGAAGAAGCGCGCCGAGGCCGAGCTCGCCTTCAAGATCGTCCTGCAGATGGACCCGGACCACCCGCGCCGGGCCGAGTTCGAGAACCGGATCCAGAGCCTGCCGCGCTGAGCCGGCGTTCGGCGGGCCTTTCTTGCCGGGCTTCGCTCCCGCGCCGTAGACTCCCGCGATCGTGAATAGTCCGAAAGACCGGCTCCGCACCTACGCCTTCATGAAGCTGGCGCGTGAGTTCGACGCGCGTTTCGAGTCCATGCTGCTCACCGGCCGGATCTCGAAGTGGTACAGCGCGATCGGCAACGAGGGGATCACCGTCCCGGCCGGCCTGGCGCTCGAGGCCGGCGACGTTCTGTGTTCGCTGCATCGCGACGTCGGCGCGATCCTGGCGTTCTACCTCGATCCGGCGCGGGCCTTTCCCGGCTTCGGCTTCGGCGCTCCCGACGGCCGCCGGCCCGAGCCCGAGGAGCTGTTCTACCGCCTCGCCTGCCAGGTGCTCGGCAAGGCGGACGGCTTCTCGCACGGCATCGAGCGCTCCTACCACTACGGCCACTTCGACGACGCCGCGGGGATCGCCCATGTCGGCATGATCAGTCACCTCGGAGCGATGATTCCGGTGGCTGCCGGCTGCGCCTTCGCGATGCAGAGGAATGGCGGCGACCGGGTGGCGATCAACTTCATCGGTGAGGGTGGAACCTCGACGGGAGATTTCCACGAAGCGATGAATCTCGCCGCGGTCTGGAAGTTGCCGCTGGTGCTGGTGATCGAGAACAACCGCTACGCCTTTTCGACGCCGGCGCGGCATCAGTACGCCTGCGTGCAGCTTTCCGATCGCGGCCCGGGATACGGCATCCCCGCCCTGACGGTGAACGGCAACGACCCCGACACCATGACGGAGACCCTGAGCAAGGCGGTGTCGCGGGCGCGCGCCGGCGGCGGGCCGACCCTGATCGAGGCGGTCGTCGGCCGGTTGCGCGGTCATGCCGAGGGCGACGGTTCGATGAAGGTCGTGCCGCCGCAGGAGCTCGAGCTCTATCTCTCCCAGGACCCGGTGCCGGTTTACGCCCGCAGGCTGTCGAGCGAAGGCCTGCTCGACCCCGAGACCGAGCAGCGGCTCGCCGCGCGCGTCGCGGAGCTGGTCGAAACGGCCATCGAGCGCGCACTGACGGCGGCGTCGCCCGCTGCCGACGAGGCTTTCCGCCCGGTTCTCGCCGAACCTCCCGGGCGCATCTTCCCGCGCTGCGTCTCGCCGACGTTTCCCGTCCGTGCGCCCGAGATCGGCGTCGAGGAGGCGGGCGACGACCTGGTCGAAGACCAGACCGATATCCTCGGCAAGTCCTTCGACCCCGCGCACGGCGAGGCTTCGGACGCCGATGCCGGCGAGGTGGAGGCCGCCTCGGCGGCGATCGCCCTGGTCGATCCCGATATCCCGACCGCCATGGACGCCTTCACCGGCGGCGCCGTCAGTCCGGTGAAGGCGGGCGAGGTCACCTACCTCGACGCGATCCACCAGGCTCTGCAGGAGGAGATGGAGCACGACTCGTCGATCGTGCTCCTCGGCCAGGACATCGCGCAGTTCGAAGGCGCCTTCCGGGTCACCAAGGGGCTCCATGCGCGCTGGCCGGACCGCGTGCTCGACACGCCGATCTCCGAGAGCGGCACGCTGGGGCTCGCCGCCGGGGCGGCGCTCTTCGGCTATCTCCCGGTGGTCGAGATGCAGTTCGCCGACTTCGTCTCCTGCGGTTTCAATCAGATCGTCAACGTGATCGCCAAGCTGTTCTATCGCTTCGAGCGCCCCTGTCCGGTCGTCGTGCGCCTGCCGGCGGGTGGCGGGGTCGGCGCCGGCCCCTTCCACTCGCAGAATCCAGAGGCCTGGTTCGCGCACGTAGCGGGGCTCACCGTGCTCTGTCCGGCGACGGCGGTGGATGCCAAGGGTCTGCTGAAGTCGGCGCTGCGGGGCGCCAACCCGGTGATCTTCTGCGAGAACAAGTTCCTCTACCGGCGGGTCAAGGCGACCCTCCCGGCGGGCGAGCACCTGACGCCGATCGGCAAGGCGCACGTGATGCGCGCCGGCACCGATCTCACGTTCGTCGCCTACGGCGCCTCGACCTGGATCGCCATGGAGGCCGCCGAAGTGCTGGCAGGCGAGGGCGTCGAGGCCGAGGTCGTCGACCTGCGCTCGCTGGTTCCGTACGACGAGGAGACCGTCCTCGCCTCGGTGCAGAAGACCAACCGCGCCGTCGTCGTGCACGAGGCGCAGTTGACCGGCGGCTTCGGCGGCGAGATCGCCGCCCGCCTCGCCGACCGCGCCTTCGCCTTCCTCGACGCCCCGGTCAAGCGGGTCGCCTACCCCGACCGGCCCAGCCCCTACTCGCGCATCCTCGAGCACGCGCTCTTCCCCGACCGCGACAAGCTCCTCGCCGCAGCGCGCGAGGTCCTGGCGTTCTGAGCTTTCCGTTCTTCCTCGAGGTCGGCCCGTACCGGTTGCACCCGCACCTCGTCTTCGAACTGATCGCTTACTTTGTCGGCTTTCGCCTCTACCTGCGCGCTCGCCGGCTCCACGGCGACGCGGTGGACGATCCACGGCGCTGGTGGATCGTCGCCGCGGCGGCAGCCGGCGCGGCGCTCGGAGCACGGCTCCTCTACCTGCTCGAATGTCCGGCCGAGACGCTCCGCCACTGGAACGACGCGAGCTATCTTCTCGCCGGCAAGACGATCGTCGGCGGTATCGCCGGCGGCTGGCTGGCGGTCGAGGCGACGAAGCGGATGCTGCGCATCGAATCGCGCACCGGCGATCTTTTCGCCGTGCCGCTCGCCGTCGCGATCGCCATCGGCCGGATCGGCTGCTTCCTCACCGGCACGAGCGACCACACGGTCGGCGTCGCGACCACGCTGCCCTGGGGGGTCGACTTCGGGGACGGCGCCACGCGCCATCCGACCGCACTCTACGAGGCGCTCTTTCTCGCCGCACTCGCCATACTGCTCACCGCCTGGCAGCGCCGCGGACCGCAGAACGGCGATCTCTTCCGCGGCTTTGCGGCGGCGTATTTCGCCTTCCGCCTGACGGTCGACTTCCTCAAGCCTTCGCCCTGTCGGGGCCTCGGGCTCTCTGCCATCCAGTGGGTCTGCCTGCTCGCCATGCTCGCCCTGGTCCCGGATATGCTCCGCTGGTTTCGCCGGGCACAGCCGGTTCAGGGAGGGACTTGAGATGGGTTGGTTCCGCAATCTCGGTAACGATCGGCCATGGGCGCAGGGCTGCGTGATCGTCGCCGCCGGCGTGGCGCTCGCCGCGACCAGTTGCTTCGGCTTCCTGCTGACCGTCGACGGACCCACTTCCAGCTCGGTGATCGGCCGCGTCTTCACGGTCGGAATCGCCGTCCTCTTCGGGGTCGGCGCGCTGGCGATTCCCGGCGGCTTCATCTGGTTCATCGTCGGGCTGGTGAGGAACGCATCCAAGGCGAGCACTGCTCCGCCGCCTCAGCCGCCCCCGCCGCAGCCGCCGGGAGCGGGCCAGCCGGGATGAGCGTGCGCGTCCGGCCGTACCTCTTCTACGACGTCGCGGTGACGATCTGCTCGGTCTGTTACCGCAAGCTCGAGGGCAAGATCGTCTTCGAGGAGGGGTCCGTTTTCCTGCTCAAGCAGTGCCCCGAGCACGGCGCCGAGAAGGTGCTGGTGGCCGACGACGTAGGGTACTACCGGCGCTGCCGTGAGGTCTTCCTCAAACCCTCGGAGATGCCGGCGAAGTTCAACACGCCGGTCAAGTGGGGCTGCCCCTACGACTGCGGCCTGTGCACCGACCACGAGCAGCACTCCTGCCTGTCGCTCATCGAGATCTGTGACGCCTGCAATCTCGCCTGTCCGATCTGTTACGCCGAGAGCGGACCGCACCGTCCGCACTTCCGGCCGCTCGAACAGGTGGAGCGCATGCTCGACGCGGTGGTGCGCAACGAGACCGAGCCCGACGTGGTGCAGATCTCCGGCGGCGAGCCGACGATCCACCCCGAGTTCTTCGAGATCCTCGACGCCGCGCGGCGGCGGCCGATCCGCCACCTGATGGTGAACACCAACGGCATCCGCATTGCCGAGGACGAAGCGTTCGCCCGGCGGCTCGCGGAGTACCGGCCGGCATTCGAGATCTACCTGCAGTTCGACTCGCTGCGCGAAGTACCGCTCAAGGCGCTGCGCGGCGCCGACCTGCGACGTATCCGCGAGCAGGCCCTCGAGCGCCTGAACCGGCTCGACATCTCGACCACCCTGGTGGTGACGGTCGAGAAGGGGGTGAACGACGACGAGCTGGGCGAGATCGTCGAGTTCGCCCTGCAACAGCCCTGCGTGCGCGGCGTTACCTTCCAGCCGGTGCAGTCGGCCGGCCGGCTCGAGGGGTTCGACCCGGCGCAGCATCGGCTGACGCTGACCGAGGTCCGCCGCCGCATCCTCGAGCAGAGCTCGCGCTTCCGCCCCGAGGACCTGATTCCGGTGCCCTGTCATCCGGACGCCCTCGCCATGGCCTATGCCCTCAAAATCGGCGGGCAGGTGGTGCCGCTCACCGGGCTCATCGATCCGCAGATCCTCATCGAGGGCGGGCGGAACTCGATCGTCTACGAGCGCGACCCGGCGGTGCGCGAAGGGCTGTTCAAGCTCTTCGCGACCAACCACTCCCCCGAGTCGAGCGCCGGCACGCTCAAAGACCTGCTCTGCTGCCTGCCGTCGGTCGCGGTGCCGCCGGAGCTCTCCTACGCCAACCTGTTCCGCATCCTGATCGTGCAGTTCATCGACGCCCACGCCTTCGACGTGCGCTCGGTGAAGAAGAGCTGCATCCACTTCGTCCACCCCGACGACGGCCGCCTCATCCCGTTCGACACCTACAACCTCTTCTACCGCGACCAGCTCGAGAGCACCCGCTTGGCAGCGCTCCGCGCGCGCGAGGCGCGCTGATACACTGCGCCGACTTCTTCGGCCGGCGGTGTGAGAGCTCGGACAACGAAAACTTGAAACCCATCTTCCGGAAACCGCTCGTGCGCTCCATCGCCTTGCTGTCGGCCGACGGCGCGACGGCCGCGAGCAGCGCGACGACCTCCTCCCGCGTGACGCCCCGCAGGCACCGCAGGGCGAGGATGTTGCGCTGGTACAGGTGGCGCGCAACCGCCGCCCCCGCCTCCCGCACCGACACCGCGTCGATGTTGCCGTCGCTCGTGAAGAGTACGCTGC
>JBGARM010000198.1:0-5894 GCA_044230215.1 Thermoanaerobaculia bacterium
CTGGACATCTCGACGCCCACACCGGAAGCGCTGCGCGGCGGCGAGCGCGACGTGTTGCTGTTCCTGATCAACGTGCTGCAGCGGCCGGAGCCGCACCTCGCCGAGCGCGCCGACGTGCGGGTGCTGCGCCTGCCGGGGTTGCCGCTCGATCCGGAGATTGCTGCCCGCTTCCGGCCGGTCGAAGCGGATCGGGCAGGGGAGGACGGCCGGCTGCCGCTCTACCAGATGGGGAACAACAGCTACCATGCGGCGGTCTGGGAGCTCGCCATGGAGCGGCCGGGCGTGCTGGTGCTGCACGACCTCGTCCTGCATCACTTTCTGCTCGACCGGACGGTCGGCAAGGGACAGTTCGAATCGTACCGCCAGGCGCTCGAACTCGATCACGGCTGGGTCGGCGACGCCGCGGCGCGGCCGGTGCGCTGGGGCGCCTTCGGACGCGCGGCGCAGTTCTTCCTGCCGGCGAACCGGACCCTGCTGCGCCGTCAGCGCGGCGTGCTGGTGCACGGCCAGTGGGCGGCTTCGGTTCTGGGCGAAGAGGACCCGGAGCTCGCGGTGCGGGTCGTCTCGATGGGCATTCCCCTGCCGCCGCCGGCGCGGCGCGATGTCGGTCTCGCTTTCCGCGAGCAGTGGCGTATTCCGCCGCGGGCGCTGCTCCTCGGCTCGTTCGGCTTCCAGACGCCGATCAAACGCACCGACGTGGCGATCCGTGCCCTGGCCTCCCCGGGTCTCGACGGCGTCCACCTGCTGATCGCCGGCGAGCTCTCGCCCTACTCGAACTACGCCGCGCTGGCGGCCGAGATCGGCGTCGCCGAGCGGGTGCACGTCACCGGGTTCCTGCCCTTCGAGCAGCTCGACGCGGCGATCTCGGCCACCGATCTCTGCCTCAACCTGCGCTATCCGACCGCCGGCGAAACCTCGGCTTCGCTGTTGCGCATTCTCGCCGTGGGACGTCCGGTGGTGGTTTCGGACTACGCCGATTTCGGCGATCTGCCGGCGGAGATCGCGCTCCACATCCCGCCCGGCGAGGGCGAGATGGAGGAGCTCGCGGCGGCGCTCGCGCGCCAGCTCGGCGATCGGCAGTCGCTCGACCGGATGGGCGAAGCCGCGCGTCGCTTCGTCGCCGAGCACCACGCCCCCGCGCGCGCGGCGGACGAGCTCGTCGCCGCCGCCAGCGAGCTCGCCGAGCTCGAGCCGCTCCCCGAGCGTCCGCCGCGGCCGGGCCCGCGCAGCACGGCGGTCCAGGGGCGCGTGCCGGGGCGGATCGTGGTGCACGGCAGCGAGAACTGGCCCGCCGGCGAGCGCCGCAAGCTCGAGGTCGACGTCGTCAACGACAGCCGGGTTCGCTGGCTGCCGAGTCACGCCTTGCCGGGCGGGGTGATCTTCGAGGTGCAGTTCCTCTCCGAGGGGCGGGATCTCTATCGCGGTCGGCGCTGGCTCTCCTTGCCGGAAGCGCTCGAGCCGGGGAGCTCGCGCCGCTTCGTTCTCGAGCTGCGCCGTCCGGAAGCGGCGGCCCGCCTGCTGATCAAGCCGACCTTGCAGATCGCCGAGGGCCACCGGCCGCTCGGCGCCTGGGAGTGGGACCGATGGGTCTGAAGGCCGGCGGCCGCCTGCTGCTCGGACTGTTGCTCGTCGCGACCGCCTGGGTGGCGGCGACCGCGGCACCGCAGCGGCGGCCGGCGCCGGGGAGCGAGACGACGAACTGGCTCGCCGCCCACAGCCTGGCGATCGACCACGACGAGCTCTTCACCGACGTCGACGCGGCGCGCTTCCGCGCCGCCTTCGGCGAGGCTCCGCAAGGGGTGCGCGCGGAAGCGCGGAGCCGTCGGCTCGAGGCGCCCGTTCTCGCCACGCAGCTGTGGAGCGGGTCGCTCGCCCTGGCCGGCGAAAGCGGTCCGATGCTGCTCAACGCGATTGCGCTGGCGCTCGCGGCGCTCGCCGGGAGCTACGGGCTGCGCGCCGCCCTCGGGGCGGCAGCGCCGCTCTGGATGGCGCTCTTCCTCTTCGGTTCGGTCGCCTTCACCGCGGTCTTCCGCTGGCAGGGCGAGATCCTCGTCTTCGCCGCCGTCGTCGTCGCCGGCGCCGTCGTCTGGGGGCGCGCATCGTCCGCCGCCGGGCGCGGCGCGGAGGAGGTTTACGGCGGCGACCTCACTGCCCGCGCGGCGATCTGGCCCTGGCCGCTCGCTGGGTTCCTGATCGGCGCCGCGGCGGTCCGGCATCCAGCCTATGCGCTGCTCGCCCTGCCGCTGTGGCTCGACCTGCCACGGCCGGCGAGCCGGGCGGGCGGCGCACTGAGGGCCGTACTTTTCGCGCTGACGTTGGGGTTGCCGGTCGCCGTCGTCGCGGCGCTGAGCGGCGCTCCCTGGGAGGCGCCGGCGACGATCTTTCATCCCGCGCTGACAGCGTGGAACGCGCTCTACCTCGTCGTCGGCCGGCACGCCGGCGTGCTGGTCGGCTTCCTGCCGGTCGTGGCGCTGCTCTTCGCAGCCCGTCCGACCGATGGCCGCCGCTACCTGCCGGCGGTCGTCCTCGTCGCGGCGATCGCCCAGCTGCTCATGGCGCCGTTCGACTGGGCGGGGGACCTCTCGGCGGTCGGCAATCCCTGGTTCCTGCCGCTCTATGGCGCGCTGCTCTTCTGCGCCGGGCCGACGCTGTCGCTGCGCGCGGCTCTGCTTCTGAGCGTCGCGGCGGCGCCGTTCCTGGCGCCGTTCTGGATCGCGCCGCTCTCCGACGGCACGCGGCCGCCGGCGGCGCTCTCTGCGTTCACCTCCGGCATCCGGGAACGGCTGCCGTTCGAGACCTCGCTGCGCGAGCTGCCGGGGAGCGCCGAGGTGGTCCGCGCCGGCGTGCGCCTGCGCTCGACCGGGTCGGCGATCCGGCTGTCGGGCGGAAAGTTCGCTCTCGCGGCCGGGAGCGCAGCGGTGCTGGTCGAGAGCGACCACCCCCTCGCCGCGGTGCGGCTCGACTTCAGCGCCAACGCTCCCGGCACGCTCACGGTCGAAGGAGGCCGGAGTGGCAGCACGACCTTTCGACCGAGCGGCGAGGTCGCCTTCGAGATCGTGCTCGCCAGCCCGACGCGGCGGCACCCGCTCTGGTGGAGTCGCGCGCCGGTCGCGATCTACGAGCTCCGGTTGGCGCTGCCGGCACCGGGTAAGATCGCCGGGCAGGGCCCGGCGGCGGCCGCCGAACCAGTGACTTTCGATCTGGGGCTGGCGCGCATCGCGGGGCCGGAGGGCGGCAGCCGATGAGTCAGACTCTCCCCTGGATTCTCGAAATGCGCGCCCGTCTCGAGGCGCCGGCGCCGCGCCGACTGGTGCCGGGCGAAGCCCGCCAGGCGGCGGTGCTCGTGCCGCTCTACGTCGATGCCGGAATGCTCTGGACGCTGCTCACCAAGCGCACCGACAGCCTGCCGCATCACCGCGGGCAGGTCGCCTTCCCGGGCGGCGGCAAAGAGATGGGGGAGGACTCCTGGGGCGCCGCGTTGCGCGAAGCGGAGGAGGAGGTCGGCCTGCCGCCGCAGCGGATTCTGCGGCTGGGCGAGCTCGACGAGGTCGCGACCCCTTCCGGCTTCCGCATCGTCCCCTGCGTCGGCGCGATCCCCTTCCCGTTCGAGCTCCAGCCGAATCCGGGCGAGATCGACGAGACCTTCGCCGCGCCGCTCGGCGAGCTGGCGAATCCGAAGCTGATCGAAGACCGCGAGGTGCTGATCAACGGCCAGCGCCGGACGCTGCGGATCTATCACGTCGGCCGCTTTCTGATCTGGGGCGTCACCGCCCGCATCCTGCAGAACCTGCTCGAGCGCGTCGGCATCTCGAGCTCCTATGAGCTGGAGCCCTGACCGGCCCGGCCGGCGCCGGCGCCAGCCGGCGCAAGCGCATCATTCCGGTTGAGAATCAGGCTCGGTGCCCGAAGGACGGAACAATCGCGTGAGAGTGCGAGGCGAAAGGCAGAAGCTCTCGGTAAAAGGGAGTGCCAAGCGCATCGTTCTTGCCGTCGCCGTTGCGATCACGGTTCTCTCTACTGGAGCCTTTCTTCTTCGGTCGTCACGAACCCCGCGCCAGGCCCCCAGTGCTCGGGCCGGGAGCGAAAGGCTTGCGCGCGATGCGACCGCCGGCGCGCGCGTCGATTCGCTGGTGGACGGCTTTTCGCCGGACGGCCTGACACCTCTGATGTCGGCGGCGCGGGAGAATGACCTCGTCGCCATCGCCGGGTTGGTGCGTGCCGGCGCGGTCGTCGATCGCGTCGACCTGCGGCAGGGCTGGACACCGCTGCTGCATGCGATCCACAAGGGCTCGGTCGAGGGCGCCGCGGCGCTCCTCGCCGCTGGCGCGAATCCGAACTTCGCCGGCGGCGGCGAGGTCCCGCCGCTCTTCTTCGCGGTCATGAACGGCGATCCCGCGATGGTCCGCGTGTTGCTCGAAAACGGGGCCGATCCGCGTGCCGTGGTCGACGGCGGTGAGACCAACGCCCTGCTGCTGGCGGTCGAAGGGGGCTTTCTCGCCGATGTCGACCGCGGCGGGCACTTGCTCGGCAGCTGCCAGGACGAGATCGCCTACCAGTTGCTCGAGCGCGCCCCCGACCTGCGTCTTCCCGGCGGTTTCGAGAGCCGCTTCGCCCTCGGCCTCGCGCGACTCCACGGTTGCAAGGCGGTCCTCGCCAGGCTCGCCGCGCTGCCGCGCGTCGGCGGCGGGTAGCGCGGCACGGACAGCTGCTCTCTGGCATACTTCGCCGTCGCTGGAGGAGATCCGCCATGGCCGCACTCGACGCCGCTCCCAGCTCCCGCCTTGGCGAGCGCAGATTCTTCAGTGGCATGGCCCTGGGGATTCTCCTGCTGGCGCTCGCCGGTTTCGCGCGCACCTACTTCCTGCGGCCGCTCCTGCCCGCGCCGACGCCGCCGCTGCCCACGCTGACGCCGCTCATTCACCTGCACGGCGCCCTCTTCACCGCCTGGGTGATACTCCTTCTGGTGCAGGTTCGCCTGATCTCCGGCCGACGCCTCGATCTGCACCGGCGGTTGGGCGTCGCCGGCGTCGTGCTTGCAGCGACGATGATCGGGGTCGGGACCCTGACGGCCGTGCACGGTGCGTCGCGCGGCGTGGCGCCGCTCGGCATGGAGCCGCGCCGTTTCCTCCTCGTGCCGCTCTTCGCCGTCGGACTGTTTGCCTTATTCGCGGCCGTCGGCATTGTTCGGCGACGCGACCCGCAGAGCCACAAGCGCCTAATGCTCCTCGCCACGATCGCCCTGCTGCCGCCGGCAATCGCGCGCTGGGTGCTGCTCCTGGGCCTCGGACCGCCGATGATTTTCGCGATCGCCACGCTGCTGCTGGTGCCGCTCGTGGTGTGGGACTTGCGGACGCTGCATCGCCTCCATCCGGTGACTCTCTGGGCGGGCTCGCTGCTGGTGGTGTCCGGTCCACTTCGGCTGCTGCTGGCGCGCACCGATGGTTGGCTCCGCGTCGCCGACTGGCTGATGGCGCTGGCGAACTAGCGCCGCTCGACCTGCCGCGAGAGCGCATTCCGACCTGCTCCTTTGGGTATCGGCTGCGGCCGGGGGGCATGGTACGGTCGCCGGACGGTTCCATGGGCACCGAACTCGATTCGACCGCGCTGTCCAGCGCACTCTTCGACGCTTCCGCCGACGCCATCGTCGTGGTGGACGGCGCCGGCACGATCGTGACGGCGAACCCGGCCTGCGAACGCCTGTTCGGATATGCACCGGAGGCGTTGCTGGGCAAGCCGGTCGAGGTTCTCGTTCCCGAACGCTTCGCCAGCCACGGGAGCTTGCGCGACGGCTACGCCGCGCGGTCGCGCGCGCGGCCGATGGGACTGGGCCTGCCGCTGTGCGCGCGCCACGCCGACGGGCGGGAGATCCCGGTCGACATCTCGCTCACGCCGAT
>JBGARM010000199.1:0-5887 GCA_044230215.1 Thermoanaerobaculia bacterium
CGCCCTCTTCGACGCCCGCAAGGGCCTGGCGATGTTCCGCAAGATGGAGGTGCCGGTGTTGGGCATCGTCGAGAACATGTCGACCTTCGTCTGCCCGAACTGCGGCCACGAGACCCATGTCTTCCGCAGCGGCGGCGGCGAGCGCACGGCGAAGGAGCTCGAGACGCCGTTCCTAGGCTCGGTGCCGCTCGACGCCGCGATCGCCGAAGGCGGCGACGCCGGCACCCCGATCGTCGTTGCCCAGCCCAAGGGCCCGCACGCCGCCGCCTTCACCCGCATCGCCGCCGCGGTCGCCGCGGCGATCGCGGCGCAGCCCTCCCGCGGCTGAGGCCGGCGAGCGGCCGACGCCGTGGTCAGCCGGCGGCGGGGGGGACGATGATCACGCTGCAGCGGGCGTCGCGGGTGATGTCGCTCGCGACGCTGCCGAGCATGAAGCGTTCGAGCCCCGAGCGGCCGTGGGTGCCGAGGATGACGAGATCGACGGCGCGTTCGTGGATCTCGGCGAGGATCTCGTCGCTCGGCCGGCCGGTGCGGATGCGCCGGCCGATCGCTCCGATGGCTCCAGCCGCCCCGGCGCTCTTGAGCTTGGAGAGCGCCCGGTCGAGCTCGTCGAGGGCGAGATGCTCGACCTGCGCGCTGGTGAACTGCAGCTCGGTCTGATCCGGGAAGGGCGAGAGCACGAACAACGCCTCGACCGCCGGCCAGTGCGCCTCGCCGAAGGCGCGCAGCAGCTCGCCTCCCCAGGCGAGCGCCTCCATCGACGGCCGCGAGAAGTCGATCGGCAGCAGAACCTGACGCGGCACCTCGAGGAAGGGGCTGCGCGCCAGGAGGATAGGCCGGCAGGAGTGCCGCAGCAGGCGGTCGGAAGTCGAGCCGAGCAGGCGGCGGGCGATGCGCGAGCCGCTCTCCGCCGGGCCGACGACGATCAGGCCGGCGTCGAACTTCTATGTAGGGCATCGGCGGGACGTAGGCGTGGACGACTTCGAGTTTCGCCGCGACCAGGCGGGCAAAAGCGAGGGCGCTCGAGAGGACGCCGTCGCTCTGCGGGGCGAGCGAGCTGCCGACGACGATGCGGCGCAGTGGCTGGGTCATCGCTTCCTCCAGGGATCCAGGCAGGAAACAGCGCGGCGGGGAGTGCCGGGCCTGAACCAGTGTAGGGCTATGGGAGCGCGGCGAAACACCCCGCTCGCGTGGCGCGCCCCGCCCCGGGGGGCGGGGCGCTATCCTAGGCGGCAGGCAGGATGGAGATCGGGCGGAGATGAGAGTCGCAGTCGTGGCGGATGCACACTTGGGCGGACCCGGAGGCGAGGCGGCGCCGCTCGTCGCCCAGCTTCGGCGCCTGCCGGACGAGGGCGCCGAGCGGCTGCTGCTGCTCGGCGATCTTTTCCAGGCCTGGGTGGGCTTCCACCAGTACGAAACCCCCGGCATTCGCGAGTTCCTCGACGGCATCGCCTTCCTGCGCCAGCGCGGGCTGCGCGTCGACTACGTCGAGGGCAACCGCGATTTCTTTCTCGCCGAGGGGCCCTATCGCAGCTCTTTCGATGCGGTCGGCAGCGAATGCGCCTTCACCGCCGGCGGGGTGCGCTATCTCGCCGTGCACGGCGACGGCCTGAACGATCGCGACCGCCAATACCTCGCCTGGCGTTGGCTGTCGAAGAGCGGTCCGGTCAGGCTGGTGATTCGCGGTGTGCCGCGCCGGATCGTCGGCCGGTTCGTCGACGCCGCCGAGCGGCGCCTTTCGCGCACCAATTTCAAGCACAAGTCGGAGGTGCCGGAGGTGGCGATCCGCCGCTACGGGACGCGCCGCCTGGCCGAGGGCCACGACGTGCTCCTGCTCGGACATTTCCACGAAGCGCGGAGCTTCCTGGTTCCGGGCGGCGAGATCCGCCTGCTCGATGCCTGGTTCCGGAGCCGTCGCGTCGAATGGCTCGGATAGACTTTTCGTGTGACCCCGCTCCGGATGACGATGCTCGGCAGCGGCACCTCCACCGGGGTGCCGGTCGTCGGCTGCGACTGCGCAGTCTGCCGCTCGACCGATCCGCGCAACCGGCGGATGCGGCCGGGGCTGCGTCTCGAGACGGCGGGCCTCTCGCTGGTCATCGACACCTCTCCCGACTTCCGCGAACAGGCGCTGCGCTTCGCCATCGACCGGGTGGACGCGGTGCTCTACACCCACTCGCACGCCGACCACGTCTTCGGTCTCGACGACCTGCGGATCTTCAACTTCCGCCAGCGCGGATCGATCCCCTGTTTCGGCTCCGCCGAGACCATGAGCCGGATGCGCCAGATCTTCACCTACGTCTTCGAAGACGGGCAGGAGGGCGGCGGCAAGCCGCGTCTCGAGCTCGTTGCCGTGCGCTCGGCGTTCGAGGTGCTCGGCCTGCGCGTCGTGCCGATTCCGGTCCGCCACGGCGAGATGGAGGTCTTCGGTTTCCGCATCGGCCGTTTCGCCTGCGTCACCGACGTCAACTTCATCTCCGAGGAGAGCTTCGCGCTGCTCGAGGGGGTCGAGCTGCTGGTGCTCTCGGCGCTGCGCTACCGGCCGCATCCAACGCACTTCAGCCTGGCGGAGGCGATCGCCGTCGCCCAGCGGATCGGCGCCCGCCGGACGGTGCTCACCCACATCGCGCACGACATCGACCACGCCCGGCTCGAGGTCCCGCTACCTTCCGGCATCGAGCTCGGCTATGACGGTCTGGTGGCCACCCTCGATTGAGGCCGCGGCCGGCCGGTCCGTCGCCGTGCCGGCCGCCCGGCGCGTCGCCGGCCGCCTGCGCCCGCCGTCATCGAAGAGCCTGACGCACCGCGCCCTGGCGATGGCGCTGCTCTCGCCGGGGCAAACCACCATCCGTCGGCCGCTCAGGGCCGAAGACACCGAGCTCTTTCTCGCCGCGCTCGCGACCCTCGGCCTGCGCTGCTCGCCGACGGACGACGGAGTGGAGATTCGCCCGCCCGCCGCGGTTCCGGCGGGCGCGGAGCTCTACTGCGGCAACGCCGGCACGATGTTCCGCTTCCTGGTGGCGATCGTCGCCACGCTGCCCGGACGCTGGCGGATCGACGGCGTGGCGCGCCTGCGCGAACGCCCCATTCGCCCGCTGACCGACGCGCTGCAGCAGCTCGGCGTGGTCATCGACTTCGCCGGCGAGGAGGGTCATGCGCCGCTCGTCGTGCATGGCGGCTGCCTGCGTGGCGGCAGGGTGCAACTCGACGCCTCGGCTTCGAGCCAGTACCTCTCGGCCCTGCTGCTCGCCGGCCAGCGCGCCGAGAGACCGGTCGAGATCGAGGTGCCGGAGCTCGCCTCCGCGCCCTACGTCGGGCTCACCCTCGACATGATCGAACGCTTCGGCGGTCGGGTCGAAGAAGTCTCCGCACAGCGCTGGATCGCCTACCCGAGCGCGCTCGTCTCCGCCGCAGTCGACATCGAGGCCGACCTTTCCGCCGCCGCCTACCCGGCAGCCGCGGCGGCGCTCACTGGCGGCAAGGTCTTCATCGACGGCGCCGCGCGGGGCTCCCGCCAGGGCGACCGCCGGCTGTTCGACCTGCTGACGGCGATGGGGGCCAGAGTCGCCTGGGAGGACGGCGGCGCGACCGTCGAAGGCGGCCCCGTCCTCAGCGCCATCGACGCCGATCTCGGCGACATCCCCGACCAGGTGCCGACGCTCGCCGCGCTGGCGCCCTTCGCGCGCGGCACGACGCGAATCCGCAACGTCGCGCACCTGCGCGTCAAGGAGAGCGACCGTCTGGCGGCGATGACCATGGAGCTCCGCCGGGTCGGGGCGGCGGTCGAAGAGCTCCCGGACGGCCTGGTGATCCCGGGCGACTGGGCCGAACGCGAGCCACCCGACTCCGTGGTGCAGGTCGAGGCGCACGGCGATCACCGTATCGCCATGGCGATGGCGCTGGTCGGCCTGCGGCGGCCCAACCTGCGGATCGGCGACCCGGCCTGCGTCGGCAAGTCGTATCCCGATTTCTGGCGCGACCTCGCGCGCCTCCTGGGAGTGACGGCGTGAGTGCCGCCGCCGAGCGCCTCGACCATCCGGCCTTCGCGCCGGCGGCGGGGCGTTCGGTCGATGCCGCGGCCTGCACCGACCGGGCGAAGCTCGCGGTGCTGCTGCAGGGCGCCGCGGCGCTCTCGCTCTGCGATGCCGCCGGCTGGTCGCTCGCGCGCGGATGGGAGAGCGCCGCCGTCGATGGCGGCGGCGCGCTCAGCGGCCTCGTCGCTTGCCCCGAGCGCTCCGCCCGGCCGGCGCAGGAACTGCTGCGCGAGCTGTTGTTGCGGCTCTTCCGGGCGCAGGTGCGGGTCGCCGGCCGCGGCGCCGGGCGCGGCGCGGCGCGCGAGCTGCTCAACGCCTGGGAAGGGGCGCTCGCGCCCATGTCGGCCGACGAAGCGATCGGCCGGATCTTCGCCGCTGCGGAGTTCCTCTGGCTGCCGGAGTTCGCCGCTGCGCGGCGGACGCTCCGCGGCACTCTCGAGCGGAAAGGCGTCGCCGTCGCCTGGATTGCCGGCCCGCCGGCGGTGCGCCAGCGGCTGGCCGGAGTGGCCGCAGCGGCAGAGACGCCGGCCCCGGGTGTCGACACGCTGCGGCAGGCCGAGGCCTGCCTCGCCCAGGGACGATTCGCGGAGGTCGACCTGCTGCTCGCCGGGCGGACGGATTTCGCCGCCCTGGCGGCGCGCGGCACGAGCTCCCTGCTGCTCGGCGAGCTGCCGGCGGCGCGGGAGATCGTTCACGATCTCGCCGCGCGCCCGCTGTCTTCGGCCGAGAGGATCGCCGCAGGCGACATGGCGTTGCGCGTTCTGGCGCTCTGCGGCGAACCGGCGGCCGCCGCCGACTGGGCGGCGGCGGCGCTCTCCCGGGCGCGCTCCGGCGCGGCGAAAGCCCTCGCCCATCTGCTCGGCGCCACCGCCGCGCTGGACCGCGGCGACCGCGCCGCTGCCGCGCGGCACCTCACGAGCGCCCGCCCCGCGGCCTCGCATCCCGCCGTCGCGCGACGCTGGCATGAAGTGCAGGTCTGGCTGGCGCTCGCCGACTCCGACGGCGGCGCGGTCGTCGAGCACTCGCGCGCCCTGCTCGCCCAACGCCGGGTGCTGCGGCGGTTCGAAGCCGGCAGGGCCTGGAACAACCTCGGGCTCGGGTACCTCACGCAGGGAGACTTCGCCCGGGCCGAGCGCGCGTTTCAGCATTCGGCGCGACTCCTGCGCCGCTGCGACGGCCCGCTGGCGATCACGCTCGCGCAGTGGAACCTCGCCGAAGTGCGGCTGCGCTCGGGCAAGCTCCTCGAAGTCGAAGCGATCCTGCGCGCCTCGACGGCGCACAACCGCCGGAGTGGCAACCGGCGCGGTCTCATCGTCGACGAGGCCCTGTGGCTCCGGCTCGAGCTCGTGCGCGGGCGCCCGGAGGCGGCGCTGGAGCGCTGCAACCAGGCGCTCGCCGAACAGGCGCGGCTCGGCGACGATTACCACCGGCCGCAGCTCGCCGTGCTCGCGGCCCGCGCCTGCGGCTGGCTCGAGCGCCCCGGCGAGGCCTCGAGCTGGCTCGATGCGGTCGATGCCGCCGGCCTCGGTGAGCTCGAAGCGGAGGAGCTCCCGGCCCTGTTTTCCCTCGCCGGCCGCCTCGACGACGCGCGCCGCGAGGCCCGCGCCGGCGAGCTCGCGGCGCTCTGGCTGCCCGTCCTGGCCGGCGAGGCGCCGCCGCCAGCGGCCTTCGCCGAGCCCGGTCCGCTCGACCGGCTGCCGGCCTTTCGCCGCGCGCGCCTGCTGCTCGAGCGCCGCCGCGACTTCGTGGAGTCCTGGCGCGACGATGTCGTGGCCCGCGCCGACGTCGAGATCACCGGGGGCCAGTCCACGCCCGCCCAGTAGGCGGATCCCGGCGGTCCGAGGTGGCCCTTC
>JBGARM010000019.1:0-18343 GCA_044230215.1 Thermoanaerobaculia bacterium
GGCGAGCAGCCGGGACGGCCCTCCGGAGGACCTCGGCGCCAGCCTAGCCGATCCCGCGACCGGGCTGGAAATCGCCGCGGGCGTCCGTAATTCGCGGGCGGCGGGGTTCGCGGGGGAAAGCGGAAGTGGCCTCACGCCATCTTGAGACAGCCGGAAGAGGCGAGTGGAACAGTCCACTCCCGCCGGCTTCGCTCAATCCGGCACCGGTCCACCCTCCGGCCGGTCGCCGGCTAAATCCCACAGCGCGCCGAGGGTGCCGAACGGGCCGCCCCAGACGGCGCGCATCAGCACCGCACGCCACTCCTTGCGCACCAGGCGGCGGAAGCGGATGGCGCGAAAAAGCAGCAGCGGCAGGAGAACGAGACAGCCCCCGTTGCAGGCGACGGCGGTCCAGAAGTACGGCCGGTTCTGCGGCGAGCCCGGCGCGGCGAGCTCGGCCGCGACCGCCGCGAAGAAGCTCAGAATGGCCGCCGCCAGGGCGGCCGCTCCGAGCCAGCGGTACCAGCGAATCGACGGCGGACGAACCGGCTCCACGGCAGCCATCTCAGTCCGAGCCGTCGGCGCGGGAGACGCTGATCCCGCGCTCGCCGCCAGTCGCCGAGACGCGCACCAGCCAGGGGTTGCAGCAGACTTCGCAGTCCTGCACCAGAGTGCCGGCGACGTCCGCCTCGAAATGAATCTCGACCTCCTCGCCGCAGTAGGGGCAGGTGATCCAGAAGTCCTCTTCCATTCGCCAGAGTCTATGGGACGACCTCCCGCCTCGCCGAGAACCGGCGGCGACGGGAGCTCCTCCGCCAGACGACGGCGGTCAGGGTCGCTTCAGCAGGCCGTCGAGGATCCCCTGGATGCGCGCCTTCTGCGCCTCGGGAGCTGCCGCCAGAGCCTTTCTGTACATCGCGATCGCCTCGTCCTTCTTGCCCTGGGCGGCGAGCGCCTCGCCGAGACTGTCGTGGGCGTTCCACGACTCCGGATGGCGCTTGACGTTCTCGCGGAAGACCGCCACGGCGTCGGCCGTGTTGGCGCCGCCCATCAGCTGGTAGCCGTAGGCGTTGAGCTCGGCCTCGTTGGCGCCGGGGAGCGCCTCGTCCATGAGCTTCTTCGCGCCGGCGGCGTCGCCCTTTTCGCCCAGCAGCCGCGCCTTGGTAAAGGTGTTGGCGAAGTTCTTCTGGATGGCGATCGACTTGTCGACCCACACCATGGCGTCGTCGAGGTGGACCTTGCTGGTGAGCAATGTCGTCGCCGCCTGGTTCCACGGCTGCCAGAAGAACTGCGGCAGGCCGCGCAGCTCGCGCTTCAGGCTCTGGTAGACGATCTCCGGCGTATCGACGGTGACCTTGAACGGCACGCGGAGCTTCTCCCAACGCAGCGCGATCGTCGTCTCGCGCGCCGTGGCGTCGTCGAAGCTGTAGGCGAGGGCCTCCTCGAAGGGCGCCGCTTCGGGCTTCACCTCGATGCGCAGTACGTCCTCCTTGGCGTCGTAGGCGAAGCTCCCCCAGTTGCTGTCGACGGCGGAGAAGATCAGCTGCCAGGTGCCCGCGGAGGGCAGCGTGTGGAAGCCGTAGCGGCCGGCGGCGAGCGGGTGACCGTCGACCTCGACCGGAGTCGAGAACTCGATGGTCGTGTTCTCGTTCGCGCCGGCGCGCCAGATCTCGCCGTAGGGCACGAGCTTGCCCCAGATCTCGCGCCCCTGGACGCGCGGCCGGTGATAGGTGATGGTGATCCCGGTCAGACCGACCGTCTGGGAGACGCTGGCGGCCTGCGACGGCTGCGGCAGGGTGAGCGGCGGCGACTGGGCCTCGGCGGCTCGCCCGGCGGCGAGGACGACGAGCGTCAAGAGAGCGACGGCGGCAGCGGTTCGCTTCGGCATGGGGTTTCTCCTCCGGGGCGGTCGAGTGGGATGCGTCTGCAGATTCCCCTGTTACGTCCCGCGACGCCCGAAGTTCTGACCCGCTTCAGGCGTCGTGCGCGCGCTCCATCCGCCGGTCGGGGACGATCCAGATCACCGCCACCGCTACGTATAGCGCCTGCGAGAGCCGGGTATCGAGCGCGGCGAGCGCGATCGCGAGGGCGTAGAGAACCACCGAGAGAATGCCCTTCACGTCCCTGCCGAGGGCGCGCGCGAGCTTCGACTCCGGGCCGTGCAGGCGGGCCAGGGCTTGCGCCAGGATGAAATAGGCGACGCCCGCCATCAGCAGGACGGTGCCGTAGGCCGCGGCCGGCACCACCTCGCGCGGATTCTCACCCATCCACGAGGTGACGAACGGCACCAGCGAGAGCCAGAAAAGAAGGTGGAGGTTGGGCCAGAGCACCGTCCCGTTCACCTTCGCCGCGAGGTGCAGCATGTGGTGATGGTTGTTCCAGTAGATGCCGAGGTAGACGAAGCTCAGCAGGTAGCTCATGAATACCGGCAGGAGCGGGCGCAAGGCCGCGAGCTCCGTGCCGTGGGGCGCCCGGAGCTCGAGCACCATGATCGTGATGAGGATCGCAATGACCCCGTCGCTGAACGCCTCCAGCCGCCCCTTGCCCATGTTCCTGCCTCCGGGAATCCGCAATTGTCCTCGGCAAGATAGCGCGACGGAGCCGGGCAGTGGCCCTCCTCCTCCCGAATCGGGACGGCTCCTGCCCCGCTTGGCATCGGCGCCAGCTCCGCCGGATAATGGCCGTCCCTTGACCTCCCTCGACGAGCTGATCGACGCCTTCGGGGCCGGTCTCTACCTACTCTTCGGGGCGGCGCATCTCGACCTCTGGCTGCGCCGGCGAGACCGTCTGGGTTACCTCTGGCTGACCGGCGCGAGCGCCTTCGCCCTGGCTGTCGATGCCACCGGTTTCGTCATGCGCCGCCAGGAGCCGATGGTCGACCCGGTGCTCGCCGCGGCGAATCAGTTCGCGGTCGCCGCGGCCACGATCTGCGTCTACGAATTGGTCGTTTCGCTCGGCCGCAAGCCGACCGGCGCCCTCATGCGCGCGATGCAGATCCTCGCGGTCGTTCTCGCGCCGCTGCCTTTCTACGCCGGCGTGCCGCTCCTGCTCGCGCTGCTCGCCTGCGGAATTCTGCTTCTCGGCGCCCTCGTCCGCGCCTTCCGCACCGGGCGGGGAGGCGACCCCGACTCGCGCCTGGTCGCCCGCGGCATCTTCGTCCTCATCCTCTGCCTGCTGGCCGACCTGGCGATGATGCTCGGTTGGCTGCCGCACGTTCCCGCCCTGGGGCTGGTCGGCTTCGTCGCCCTCTTCCTGGCCTCCGCGAGGTCGCTGAGCAATCGTTTCGATCGCGACTTCCGTGAGCTGGGCGAGCTGCGGCGCGAGCTCGAGCAGCGGATCGAGGCGCGGACCAGCGAGCTCAAGGCCGCCAATGCGCAGCTCGAAGAGGCTTCGCGCACCGACTCGCTCACTGGCCTGCTGAACCGAAGGGGCTTCCTCGAGAAGGGCGAGGCCGAGATCGAGCGCAGCCGCCGCAGCCGCAAGCCGTTCTGCGTCGTCATGGCGGATGCCGACCACTTCAAGCGGGTCAACGATCAGTACGGCCATGCCACCGGCGACCTCGCGCTGCAGGCGCTCGCCAGCCTCCTGCGCGGTTCGTTGCGCGCCCAGGACCTGGTGGCGCGATGGGGGGGCGAGGAGTTCGTCCTCCTGCTTCCCGAGACCGATACCCACGGCGCGACGCTGGTCGCCGAGACGATCCGTCGCAGGATCGCCGACCAACCCCTGCTCGCCGGCGAGATCGTCCTGCCGGTGACGCTCTCCTTCGGCCTGGCGGAACACCGTCCCGAGCGCAGTCTCGAAGGCACCCTCGCGCACGCCGACGCGGCGCTCTACCGCGCCAAGGCGGAAGGACGCGACCGGGTCGTCGCGCATCCGGCGGTGCCGGCGCCGCTCGAAGTTCTTTAGGCCGGGCTAGCCGATCGCCGCCCGCAGGGCGCGCTCGATCGTCCCGGGCTCGCGCTCGACGAGCTCGTAAGAGACGTTGACGATCGGCTTGTCCGACTTGAGGACGCGCGCCAGCTCGATCGGCGTGCCTTCGACGACGACGTCCGCGGGGGTCGCCCGGATCGTCGCCTCGAGGTCGCGGATCTGCTCGGCGCCGTACCCCATCGCCGGCAGGATGCCCTTGGCGTTCGGGTACTTGGCGTAGGTCGCGGCGAGCGAGCCCACGGCATAGGGCGACGGATCGACGATCTCGGCCGCGCCGTTGTCGTGCGCGGCGTACCAGCCGGCGCCGTAGCTCATCCCGCCATGGGTGAGCGTCGGGCCGTCCTCGACCACCAGCACCCGCTTGCCGCGGATCGCCGCCGCATCGGAGACGCGGATCTCGGAGTTGCAACGCAGGATGGTGGCGCGCGGGTTGAGCCGACGGCAGGTCGCCTCGACTTCGGCGACCTTTGCCGGATCGGCGGTGTTCACCTTGTTGACCAGAATGAGGTCGGCGAGCAGCACGTTGACCTCGCCGGGGTGATAGCTCGCCTCGTGGCCGGGCCGGTGCGGGTCGACCAGGGTGATCTGCAGCGCCGGCGTGTAGAACGAGGTGTCGTTGTTGCCGCCGTCCCAGAGGATGACGTCCGCCTCTTCCTCGGCGGCGCGCAGGATCTTCTCGTAGTCGACGCCGGCGTAGACCACGAAGCCGTTGTCGATGTGCGGCTCGTACTCTTCGCGCTCCTCGATCGTGCACTTGTGCTTGTCGAGGTCGTCGTAGGTCGCGAAGCGCTGGCAGATCTGCTCGGAGAGATCGCCGTACGGCATCGGATGCCGCACCGCGACCACCTTCTTGCCCATCGCCTTGAGGATCTGCGACACGTAGCGGGTCGTCTGCGACTTGCCGACGCCGGTGCGCACCGCGGTGATGGCGACCACCGGCTTGACCGAGGTGAGCATCGTCTTCTGCGCCGCGGCGAGCACGAAGTGCGCGCCGGCCGCGATCGAGCGCGACGCCAGATGCATGACGTCGACATGGGCGAGATCGGAGTAGGAGAACCAGGCCTCGTCGATCTTCTCCTTCCCCACCAGGCTCTCGAACTCCTGCTCGGCGACGATCGGAATGCCCTTCGGATAGAGCCGTCCGGCGAGCACCGGCGGATAGGTCCGCCCGGCGATGTCGGGGATCTGCGCCGCGGTGAAGCCGACCACCTCGAACTCCTCGCGATCGCGGAACAGGACGTTGAAATTATGAAAATCGCGCCCGGCGGCGCCCAGGATCAGAACTCGTCGACGTCGCATGCAGAAGCCTCCCTTTCGTGCCTACGGGACGACGATATCGACCGCGCCGCCGCCACCCCATACCCGCGCGGGTGGGCGCTCCCGCCCCGCCGCCCGTTCGCAACCCGCCGCCGCCGGAGCGCGTATCGACCCCAGGGGAACTTCGCAGCCAAGGTACTTGACAGCCGATGAAACCTTTAACTACAGTTGTCGTACTACATTTGTAGTAATGACTCGATACCCGGAGGATCGATGGCAACACGGCAGCGCAAGACCCAGCTCTCCGAGCTGCAGCTCGCGGTGATGCGCGCCCTCTGGCGGCGCGGAGAGGCGACCACCACCGAGGTGGTCGCCGACCTCGCCGCCGAGCGCGGCCTGGCGCACACCACCGTCGCGACCCTCCTCTCCCGGCTCGAGAAGCGCGGCGCCGTCGCCCAGCGCCGCGACGGCCGCAGCTTCATCTACCGCGCGCGGCTCTCCGAGACCGAAGTCCAGCGCTCGATGGTCGCCGGCCTCGTCGCGGCGCTGTTCGCGGGCGACTCCGCCGCTCTGGTCGCCCACCTGGTGCGCGAGGACGAAGTCACGCCGGGCGATCTCGCCGCCATCCGTGCCCGCCTCGAGGCTGCGACGGAGTCCGAAGATGTCTGACCTCCTGCTCGCACTGGCGATCTGGCTCGGCTCCTATCTGCTCCACTCCACCGTGCTCTACGGCCTCGCCTGGGTCGTCGACCGTCTGCAGCTCCTGCGCTCTCCGGCTCTCCGCGAGCAGCTCTGGCGGGCCGCCATGGTCGGCGCGCTGGTCACCGCGAGCCTCCAGAGCGCCGGCCTCGCTGGGCGCGCGCCGATGGCATCGATGTTCGCCTTCGGGCTGGAGCAGCCGGCGAAGCCGCCAAGCAAGCTCGTCGATCGGACGGACGTCAAGCTCCCGGCAGATCCGGCGTCAGTCGCCGATGCCGCGATCTCGAAGGCATCCGCGTCCGCAGCGGTGGGCGATTCCCCGGCGGCGCAGCCTCGAGCGGCCGCGGCGGCCGGGCCGCGCAGCTTCGCACTGCTCTGGCTGTTCGGCGCCTGCCTGCTCGCCCTGCGGCTCGGCGCCCTCGCCCGGCGGGCGCGGCAAGAGCTCGCCGGGCGTGCGGAGGCGGCGCCCTCGATCCGCCATGAGCTCGACCGGATCTGCGCCGCGCACCGCATCCGCGTTCCGCAGCTCTCGGTGACGCCGAACTTGGCCGGACCGGTCGCCTTGCCCAACGGCGAGATCGTCCTTCCCCCCTGGGTGACCGAGGCGCTCGACCTCCGCCAGCAGCGCGCGGTGCTCGCCCACGAGCTCGCGCACCAGGTGCGGCTCGACCCGTTGTGGCAGATGCTGGCGCTGGCGGCGGGGACCGTTCTCTGGGTGCAACCGCTCCACCACCTGGCGCGGCGCCGGCTCGCCGCCCTGGCGGAGCTCGAGGCCGACGCCTGGGCCGCCCGCCTGCTGCGCGATCCGCGCGCGCTCGCCGAATCGCTCGCCCAGTGCGCCGAACGCCTGACCGTGAACCGCGTCGCGCTGTGGAGCGCCGGCATGGTCACCGGCTCTCCCGACGCCTGTCCGCTCCTCGTCCGTATCGATCAACTACTGAAAGGAAGCCCCATGTCCACTCCGCGCGCCTCGTGGCCGGCCCAGGCCGGCGCCCTCGCCGTTCTCGCCGCCGGAATCTTCCTCCTGCCGGGCTGCGGGCCGGCCGGCTTCGCTTCGATCGGCGGCGGCAGCTCGACGTCGATCTCGATCTTGAGGACGGCCAGGAAGCGGCGGCGCTCTGTGGCCTCAACCTGCTCGCGCAAGTGCGCAGCGCATGCGGCGGCGACCTCGATCGCGGAACGGAGCTCTGCCGGGTCGAGTCCCTGCGCCACGGGAACGGGCCAGGGCTGCCCGAGGGCCGCCGAGAGGAGTGCTGTGCCCTTCTCGCGCGGGACGGCGCGCGCGATGGCGCCGAACTCCGCCTCACGAGCCAGGTCGGCTGCGAGGCGCGGCGCGACAGCGAGCCGCTGGCAGAGCTCGCGGTAGAGGTCGGCGCCAGTCGCCATCCCGCTGCACCGGGGCCCGCGCATCTCCAGGCAAGCGAGGGCGTTACGCAGGATCCACCAGGAGAGGGGAAGGCCGGCGGGTGCCTCCCACTCGAGGTCGAACAGATGAAAGGCGCCGCTCCGGTCACGCATCGCGTTGGTCAGAGTGGCGTCGAGGGCCGCGCCGGACAGGTCCTCGCCGCTCCCGAACCGCTCCCGCATCGCCGAACAGAAGAGGACGAGCTCGTCCAGGAACAGCGCGCTCCTGCCCGCCACGAGATGCTCCTGCAGCCGCAGCCGCAGCGGATCGCCGGGGGCAAGGGGCGCGGTCTCCGGCGCCTTCCAGCGAAACTCTCCCAGGTCGAGCGGTGCGAGAGCGGAAGGGCCAGCGACCCGGCGCTTGCCGACGGTGATCCCGGCGGGACCGAGCTCGAAGAGAGTCGCGATCGGCTCGCGTCGTCCGGCCGCGAAGTGCCAGCCGACTTCCGCTGCGGGCGGTCGCAGGCGCGGCCAGATCCCGACTCCGGCATTCCCGGGTGCCGTCGGGCCGAGGGCGGCCGCGACGAGAAAGTAGTTGGCGAACTCGGCGAAGAGACCCGCGCGCGCCAGCTCCCGACCGACGAGCGCCTCCGGAAAGAGGTCGAGACGCGGGCGGAAGCGGTCGGCGGAGGGCCGAGCCGTCGCCAGCTCGGCGGCGAGCTCGGGCGCGGCCGCCACCAGCCGTTCTGAGATCAGCGAGCCGGAGCTGCCCGTCTCCCCTCCATCGGGCACCGCGAAGAACCACTCGAGGGCAGTGAAACCGTTTTGCGTCAGGGCCTGCGAGAGCTCCCGCCGCGAGACGAACTGCCTTGGACGATGGGCGGGCTCGACGGCCGCGGCCGGCGCCGCGCCGGCGCCCGAGAGGGTCGCGAAGAGCCGGCCGGTCGCGGGTTCGGGGCAACCCGACCAGAAACGCAGACCGAAGCGATTGGGCAGCGCCAGGAGGAGAACGCCGTCGGTGCCGAGGCGGCTTGCGGCGTCGGCGAGAAGCTCGGCGAGCGCCGCGCTGGCGGAGCCGGCAAGATCGACGGCCAGCTGGACGTCGCAACCCGCCCGGCCGCCGCCGGCAAGCGTCGGGAGCGCGCCCGACCGCCCGACCTCGAGCCCCTCGAATCGGAACGACCGCAGCAGAGAACTGCCCAATGGAAGGCTTGTCTGGATGGCCGAAATCATGGGAAGCCGGCCGTAAAAAGTAACACATTGCAGGGCTCTCCGACGGTCCGGGTGGTAGCTTTGACGGGCGGCAGGAGGCGGCCGGCAAAGGGGGTTGGGATGCGCGATCGGCTCTTCATCGACGGACAGTGGCAGGCGCCGGCCGAGGCAGGGACCTTCGCGGTCGAAAATCCGGCGACCGGCGAGGTTCTGCACCAGGCGCCGGCGGGGACGGCGGTGGATATCGATCGCGCAGTTATGGCCGCCCGGCGGGCTTTCGACGGCGGTTGGGGAGGGACGAGCGGCAGCCACCGGGCGACCTTCCTGCGGGCCTTCGCCGAGCGCATCGCGGGGCGTCGAGAAGAGCTCGCCCGGCTCGAGGTTCTCGACAACGGCAAGCCGCTGCCGGAAGCCCAGTGGGACATCGATGACGCTGCGGGCTGTTTCGCGATGTACGCCGAGCTCGCCCTCGGCCTCGACCGTCGCCAGGAGCAGTCGCTGGATCTCCCGGTTCCGAGGTTCGAGTCGCGCGTGCGGCTCGAGCCGGTCGGCGTCGCCGGCCAGATCATCCCCTGGAACTACCCGCTGCTGATGGCTGCATGGAAGGTCGCCCCGGCGCTCGCGGCCGGCGCGACGGTGGTGCTGAAGCCCTCCGAGCTCACCCCTCTCACCGCCCTCGAGCTCGGTGCGATTGCCGAGGAGATCGGCCTGCCGCCGGGAGTGCTCAACGTCGTATCCGGAACGGGTCCGGAGGCCGGCGAACCGCTCTCGCTGCACCGCGAAGTCGACAAGCTCGCCTTCACCGGTTCGGTACCGACCGGCCGGCGGGTGATGATGGCGGCGGCGCAGGAGATCAAGAACGTGTCGCTCGAGCTCGGCGGCAAGTCGCCGTTCGTCGTCTTCGCCGACGCCGACGTCGAGGCGGCGGTCGAGTGGGTGATGTTCGGCATCTTCTGGAATCAGGGCCAGGTCTGCAGCGCCACTTCGCGCCTGCTGGTCGAGGAGGCGCTGGCGCCGCGCCTCCTCGAACGCCTGGCGGAGGAGGCGGCGAAGATTCCGATCGGCGACGGGCTCGCGCCCGGGACCCTTCTCGGTCCGCTGGTCTCGCGCGGACAGTACGAGAAGGTCCTGGGCTTCATCGACCGGGCGCGCGCGGCGAAGATCGCCCTGCTCACCGGGGGAGGGCGCCCCGCAGGCCACGAGCGCGGCTACTTCCTCCAACCGACGGTCTTCGTCGACGTGCCGGTCGAGTCGGAGCTCTGGCGGGAGGAGGTCTTCGGCCCGGTGCTCGCCGTGCGCACTTTCCGCGACGAGGAGGAGGCGGTGCGGCTCGCCAACGACACGCCGTTCGGCCTCGCCGCGGCGGTGATGTCGGCCGACCTCGAGCGCTGCCGCCGGGTGGCGCGCCGGTTCCGCGCCGGCATCGTCTGGGTCAACTGCTCGCAGCCGACCTTCAGCCAGGCGCCGTGGGGCGGCATGAAGCAGAGCGGCATCGGTCGCGAGCTCGGGGAATGGGGCCTCGCCAACTACCTCGAGGTGAAGCAGATCACCGCCTACGCGTCGCGCGACCCGTGGGGCTGGTACTTGAAACCCTGAGCCCCGGCCAGGGCTAGCCCTTCACCCCGGCGACCGAACCGATCGCCGGCGCGCCGGCGGCACGCAGGCGGCGTTCCATTCGCGGCAGCTCCTGCAGCGCGACCGCCTTCCAGGCGCGCTCGACGGCATCGACGAGGGGGCGCGCGGCGGCGAGTCCCTGGCGGGCATCCGGCGACGGCGCGGCGTCGGCTCCATCGACCGCTTCGGCCAGGTTGGCGAGCTGGCCATCGGCGAAGGCGACGCTCTCGCGCTCGCGCGCACCCAGCCACCATGCGTTGGCCGGCGAGCCCGCCGGCGGCTTGCCGGCGAGCACCAGCAGTCGATCGCGCAGCGAGCGCAGATCGGCGGCCAGGTTCCCGCTGCGGCCGCCCGCTGCGACCCGCCGCAGCGCCGCCGCGAGCCCGTCGAGCGTCGCGTCGATCGCCTTGCCGACCGTCGCCAGACGGACGCGCTCGGTCTCGATGGCGCGCGCCAGCTCGAACTGGGCGCGATAGGCCTCGGGCTCGAGGTGGAGGCGCGGGTCCGGCTGCACGTCGAGCGACTGCTCGAAGCGCAGGCCGTCGACGACCAGCGAGAGCCGATAACTCGCGGGCGGCGCCCAGATTCCATCGGCGTAGGGATTCCCCTTGGCGAGCCCGGCCGGCGCGGGGTGGCGGATCGGCCAGTAGAAGCGATGGAACCCCGGCGTCGATGCGAGCGCCGAGGGCACCTCCTGCCACTCGGGGGCCGAGCCGACCTTGGCCAGATCGGCCGGTGCCGGGCGCTCGGCGCTCGAATAGCGCCGCACCAGCCCGCCCGCCGCATCGCGGATCTCGAGCTCGACCGGCTGGGCAGTCTCTCGCGGCAGGTAGTAGTCGATCGCGGCGCCGAACGGCGGATTCTTCGCCGCCGGCTCCTCGGCCGGGAACGGCGTGCCGGTGAACCCGGCCGGGCGCAGGCGGATTGCGGTGGCCGGTTGGAAGAGCCGGGGGGAGTCCGGCGCGGCGCCGGAAAGTGGCGAACCCTGCGAGAGATCCGCAGTCGCGAGCTCCACCTGGCGTAGCGGCGTCAGGTTGTCGAGGATCCAGAAGGCGCGGCCGTGGGTGGCGATCACCAGGTCGTCGCCGCGTACCTCGAGGTCGCGCACCGAGGTTACCGGCAGGCCGGTCTGCAGCGGGCGCCAGCGATCGCCGTCATCGAAGGAGACGTAGACCCCGCGTTCGGTGCCGGCATAGAGCAATCCCCGGCGGCGCGGATCCTCGCGCACGCAGTTGACGAAGCTGCCGCGCGGAAGGCCGCTCGCAACGAGCGTCCAGCTCTTGCCGCCATCGCGGGTGCGGAAGACGTAGGGGGCGAAGTCGTCGAGCCGATGCCGATCGACGGCGACGTAGGCGGTCTGGGCGCCGTGATGCGAGGGCTCGACACTACCGATCTTGGACCAACCGGTGAGCGTCGGCGGGGTCAGGTTCTCCCAGTGCCCGCCCTCGTCGAGCGTCCGCCAGACGAGGCCGTCGTCCGTGCCGACCCAAATCTCGCCGTCGGCGAGCCGCGAAGGGCCGATGGCGTAGATGACGCCGCGTCGCGGGCCGATCTGCAGATGATGCGCCGCGGTCGGAGGATCGAGGTTGGCGGGCATCCCCGGGTCCTCGCGCGAGAGGTCGGGACTGATGGGCGTCCAGTGCTCGCCGCCGTCGGCGGTGCGGAAGAGACGCTGGTTGGCGAAATAGAGGACGCGCGGATCGCGGTGCGAGAAGACCAGCGGCATCGTCCAGACGCTGCGGTAGTGATCGGGCATCCCGAGCGTCGGGTCGACGGAGCGCGTCTGGAAGGTCCGCAGGTCGAGCTTGTCGACCCGGCCGCCGTAGAGGATCTGCGGATCGAGCGGATCGGGGGCGATGTTGTCGCTCTCGCCGCCGGCAGTCGATTCGCGAAAGTGGGTGAGCGTGATCCCGTCGCGTTGGGTCGTGCGGCTGGGCACGCCGGCCGCTCCGGAGTCCTGCTGCGAACCGTAGACCCAGAAGGGAAACTGGCTGTCGGTCGAGACGGTGTAGAACTGTCCGGTCGGCTGGTTGAGCCAGGAGCTCCACGTCCGGCCGTCGTTGAGGGTCACGATCGCGCCCTGGTCGACGCCGAGGATCTGGCGCGCCGGATCGCTGTCGTCGATCCACATTTCGTGGAAGTCGTCGCCAGTCGGATCTCCCTTGGTCGGCACGAAGGTCTTGCCGCCGTCGCGCGACTCGAGGAGGGCAGTGTTCAGCGCGTAGAGATGGTCGGCATCGCGCGGATCCACCCGGATGCCGCCGAAGTACCAGCCCCGCCCCCAGATGCGCGGATCCGAGCTCGCGTGGCTCCAGTTGATGCCGCCGTCGTCGGAGCGATAGAGGCCTCCATTGGCGCCGTCGCCGGTGCCGTCGACGATGGCGTAGACACGCTGCGGTGCCGTGCGGCCGATCGCCAGGCCGATCCGGCCGGGCGCGCCGGGGAAGCCGTAGCCGGTGATCGCGCGCCAATGCTCGCCGCCGTCGACCGACTTCCAGAGACCGGTGCCCGGACCGGTCGAAGGGGGGTAGATGTTCCACGGCGTGCGGCGGGTCTGCCAGAGCGCGGCGTAGATCACCTGCGGATTGCCGGGCTCGAAGGCGAGATCGATCGCTCCGGTGTCGTCCGGCGCCGACTCGCTGGCGAGGATCCTTCGCCAGCTCGCGCCGCCGTCGCGCGAGGCGAAGACGCCGCGCTCGGCGTTCGGGCCGTAGGGGTGGCCGAGTGCGGCGACGAAGACGCGGTCCGGGTCTTGCGGGTCGACGAGGATGCGGGCGATCTGCTGGCTGTCGGCGAGGCCGGCGAAGGTCCAGCTCCTGCCGCCGTCGATCGACTTGTAGAGACCCTCGCCCTGCGAGATGTCGGAGCGCATGTCGGCCTCGCCGGTGCCGACGTAGATCACCTTCGGATTCGACGGCGCCAGCGCGATCGCGCCGATCGCCGCGATCGGCTGGTCGTCGAAGATCGGCTTCCAGGTGCGCCCGGCGTCGGTCGTCTCCCAGACGCCGCCGTTCACCGTGCCGAAGTAGAAGTGCTCGCGCTCGCCGGGGACACCGGCGACGGCGAGGACGCGGCCGCCGCGAAAGGGACCGATGAGCCGCCAGGGGAGGGCCTGGATGACGGCATCGGCCATGTCTCCCGGCGCCGTCCGGTCCGGCGCCGCCGCGGTGGCAGCGGCAGCGAGGAAAAAGACCAGGAAAGGGAGGATGGCGGCGATCCGGCGCTGCGGTCGGTCTCCGCAATGGGCCGCCGCGAGCTCAGCCGTGTCTGGGATCATCCTTCGAAGACCTCGTCGATCAGGTGGAGGTTGGCATCGAGGATGGCGAACCCCTCGCGGAGCTCGCTCTCCGTGATGCACAGCGGCGGATTGGTCATGAAGTTGTTCCAGCGGCAGATCGTGTAGAGGCCGGCGTCGAGGAGCGCCCGGTTGAACTTCGCCATCGCCGGGTGGCTGCCGTTGTAGGGGGCGAGCGGCGTGCCCCGGGCGTCCTTGCGCAGCTCGACGATGCCGAAGAGGCCGATGTTCCTGTGCGCGAGCACCGACGGATGACGCCGCGCGAGCTGCTCCATCTCCTGCCGCATGACCGGCTCGAGGCGCGCGGCATTTTCGACCATACCCTCGCCGAGCATCACCTCGAGCACCGCCTCGGCGACGGCGAGGCAGAACGGGTGCGCGTTGTAGGTCAGGCCGCCGTAGAAGACGTTCTTCCGGAAGTGCTCGGCGATCGGCGTCGAGACTGCCATGGCGCCGAGTGGGACGTACGACGAGGTCAGCCCCTTGGCCATGGTCACGATGTCGGGCTGGACCCTCTCGTGCTCGAAGGCGAACAGCCTCCCGGTCCGACCGAGGCCGGCCATCACCTCGTCGCAGATCAGCAGTATGCCGTGCCGCGACAGCAGCTCGCGCAGGCCCTGCATGTAGCCGGGCGGTGGAATGAGGATGCCGTTGGTGCCGGTGACGCTTTCGACGATCATCGCCGCGATGGTGTGCGGGCCCTCGTAGTCGATGACCTCCTCGAGATAGGTCAGGTTGTTGCGCGTGATCGCCTCGGGGTCGTCGCCGAAAGAAAACTTGTAGGGCCAGGGGTCCATCACCCGGATGACGCCCGGCATGCCCGGCTCGTTCGCCCAGCGGCGTGGATCACCGGTGAGCTGGAGAGTGGCGTTGGTGCCGCCGTGGTAGCTGCGGTAGCGCGACAGGATCTTCTGGCGGCCGGTGAACATCTTGGCGGCACGGATCGCGTTCTCGTTCGCCTCCGCGCCGCCCAGAGTGTAGAAGAAGACGTCGAGATCGCCGGGCGTGAGCTCGGCGAGTCGTTTCGACAGCCGCGCCCGCGGCTCGGTCGCCGTCCCGGGGTGCGCGAAGAGGAGTCCGTCGCAGGCCTGCTTCATCGCCGCGACGACCTTCGGGTGCGAATGGCCGATGTTCACGCTCATCAACTGGCTGTTGAAGTCGAGAATCCGCTGGCCGGACGCGGTGTACATGTAGATGCCTTGAGCGCGCACGATCGGCAGCGGTTGGACCGCGCCGGTGGCCGACCACGAGTACATCGTGTGCTTGAGGCAGAGGTCTACGATCTCCTGGCCGTCCATGCCCTTGGTCTCCCGACTGCGCGGCGAACCGCTTCGGCTCCGCCGTCGACGGTGCGCGCCTCAGCTCATCCAGGTGCTGTCGCGCTGCACTGCCCACTTGGTGGTGATCTTGCGCTGCCGCGTCCAGAATCGGTAGCCGTCCCAGCCGGTGATGTTGCCGTGGCCGAAACAGGAGTCGTTCCAGCCGCCGAAGCCGAACGGCTCGCGCGGCACCGGCACGCCGACGTTGACGCCGCACATTCCCGCCTCCGCCGTCGCCATGACGCGGCGGGCGACGTCGCCCGAGGTGGTGTAGACGGTGGCGGCATTGCCGTAAGGGTTGGCGCCCTCGATGCGCAGCGCTGCTTCGAGAGTGGGCACCCGGACGATCGACAGCACCGGGCCGAAGATCTCCTCGCAGCCGGCCTCCGAGGACGGGTCGACGTGATCGAGGATCGTCGGTCCGACCCACCATCCGGCCTCCAGGCCCTCGTGGCCGGCGGCCTCGGGCTGCCGGTTGCGGCCGTCGACGAGCACCCGCGCGCCGTTGGCTTCGGCGTTGGCTATGGCGCGCGTGATGCGCTCGGCGGCGGCGGCGGTCGCCACCGGGCCCATCTCGCTGCCGAGCCGGATGTCGGCGGCGCGGGCGGCGATGCGCTCGAGCAGCGGCTCGACCTCTCCCGCGGCGCCGACCGCGAGCAGCACCGAGGCCGCCATGCAGCGCTGACCGGCGCAGCCGGTGAACGAGGCGACGATGTTCTCGACCGCGACGTCCGGATCGGCGTCGGGGACGAGGATGAGATGGTTCTTCGCTCCGCCGAGACAGAGCGCGCGCTTGCCCGAGGCGCAGGCGCGGGCGTAGACGGCACGCGCCACGCGCGTCGAACCGACGAAGCCGAGAGCAGCGATCCCGGGATGGTCGCAGAGCGCCTCGACCACCTCCTTGCCACCCTGGACGAGCGAGAAGATCCCCGGTGGCAGGCCAGCTTCGGCGAAGATCTCGGCCAGGCGCATGGTGGTGAGCGGCACACGCTCGGACGGCTTGAGGACGAAGGCGTTGCCGCCGGCGAGAGCCTGCGGCAGCATCCACATCGGCACCATGATGGGGAAGTTGAACGGCACCACGCCGGCGACGACGCCCAGCGGCTCGTAGGCGAGGCCGCAGGTGACGCCGCGGCTGACCTCGAGCTCGCTGCCGGTGGCGAGATTCGGCAGCGAGCAGCCGTACTCGAGGCACTCGATCGCCTTCAGCACCTCCGCCTCGGCCTCGCCGTAGATCTTGCCGTTCTCGTGCGACACCAGCCAGGAGAGCTCGGTGAGGTCGCGCAGCAGGAGCTCGCGCGTCTTGTAGAGCACCTGGGCGCGGTCGCGGATGGGCAGATCGCGCCAGCCCGGGAAGGCCGCGCGAGCGGCGGCCACCGCGGCATCGACATCGGCGGCGGAGGAGAGCTGCACGGCGGACATCGGCTTTCCCCAGCGCGGATTGGGCACCGGCTGGGAGGCCGGCGTGCCCGCCGCCTCGCGCCAGGCACCGCCGATCCAGTTGCGCGCCGGGACGTACTCGGTGAAGTCGTAGGAGGTGGCGGCGAACCGCGGCAGGGTCATGATGCGCAAAGCGTATCAAGCGTCGCGAAGCGAGGGCACAAGAGAAAACCGCCGGTCCCTGAGCTGCCGGGCCGGCGGTTCGGGTCGTTGCGGAGCTGACTTAGTTCTGGGCCGGAGTGTTCTCGGCGAAGTACTCGTGGCTGTCGGCGTTGTCGACCGCCTTCTTCGGGTTGCTGTTCGCCAGGCTCCGGCAGGCCGTCTGGCCGTAGGCCCAGTCGTCGGTCGAGGCGACGACGTTGAAGTGCGACATCTCGTGCACCAGCGTGCCGGCCTTGGAGTCGGTGCCGGTCGCAGGCGCCGACCAGAAGGCGGCGCAGACGTAGATCTTGTACGGCTGGGTGGGATAGACGTAGGCGTAGTAGCTGTCGGTGCAGGAGCAGTCGACGACCACGGACTGGGTCTGGAAGGCGCTCTGGATCGCGGTGTAGTGCGCCTTGGTGGTGTTGAAGCGGCTGCTGTTCTTGGCGCCGAACCAGCTGGTGTAGCGCGGTCCCACCGTCGAGTACGTCTTGCCGAGGAGGTAGTTCTTGGCGGCAGTGGCGTAGCTGGTGGCGTTGCCGACGGCGGTGGTCACCGTGCCCTGCTGGCTCGAGGAGCAGTTGGTGAACGACAGACCCTGGGGGACGGGCGCGGCATTGATTGCCTGCCAATCCACCGCTTCGCGGACCGGCGCGTCGCGCCAGACCGCGACGGCCTCGGAGGCCGCCATGTCGGACTCGGAGGCGAGCTCCGCCAGGCGATTGCCGGCCGCGAGTTCGAGGCGGTAGGAGACGAGGTACTCGCCGCCGCTCGCCATGTCGTAGTGACGGGAAAGCTCGGTGCTGCCGGAGATCGACTGGCCCGGAGCGATGGCGACGAAGTCCGCCGGGGTCGGCGCAGGCCGCTTGACCAGAATGCCGGTGTAGTTGACCGGCTGGCCGTCCCGCGTCACCTGGAAGAGGTCGGCCTCGAGCCGCGTGCCCGGAATCTGCCAGCGCGGCACGACCATCGTGCGGGCGCTGTCGTTGGTGATCGTGACCGCGGCGACGACGTCGTCGTCCGCGCCGAGCCAGGCGCGATCGACCTCGAGGGTGGCGCGCAGACCGGCAGCCGAGACCGCTCCGGCAGCGACGACGGCCAGCACGAGCGCGAACAGGACGATGAGGCGGCAGCTTCGCATCATGGATCTTCCTCCCTGAGAGATTGGGCGCTCGCCGCTGCCCGCGGCGCATGCAGCGGCCAGCACCCGACAAATCCGGAATCCCGGTTCTTGATTTTGCTGAGAAAGGTGGATTCTGGGTCGGTTCGCGGGTGAAGTCAAGGACCGCGCTCGAGCTCGGCGAGCAGCGCGCGCAGGCGCGGTTCGCCGGGCGCGAGATCGATCGCGCGCCGCAGCGCCGCAAGTGCCGCGGCACGGTCGCCGGCGCAGAGCTGGGCCAGAGCGGCGGCGGCGAAGATGTCGGAGTTCCCGGGCGCGAGCTCGCCAGCGCGGGCCAGGTCGGCGACGGCACCCTGGCAGTCGCCGTCCTGCACCCGGTAGCGCCCGCGGAAGAGCCAGAGGTCGGCCACCTCGGGCCGGACGGCCAGGGCGCGCTCGAGCAGTGCGAGGCTCCTGGGGAGAGCGCCGGCGCGCTCGTGCGCCATCGCCCGGGCGATGACCTGGTGGGTGCCGTCGGGCAGGCCGCCGGCGAAGGCCTGCGTCAGCAGGTCGTCGGCGCGCGCGAGATCGCCGCTGGCGCCGCCAGCGAACAGCAGCTCCGAGAGATTCCACTGTGCCGCGGCGAGTCCGGGTTCGAGCGTGAGCGCGCGCTCGAAAGCGGCGCGTGCCTCGGCGTCGCGACGCTCGCCGCGCAGAACGAGACCGGCGTTGTTCCACGAGCTCGCGGTGCGCGTGGCCTCCGGTCCGCCCGCGGCCAGCACCGCGGGATCGGCGCGCTTCGCCTCGCTCGCACCGATGTAGCCCAGCGCCTGGAGCTTCGCCCTCTCCTCCAGTGCGGCCCGGCTCGCCGCGGGGCCGTCGCCTTCGTTGCGGGAGCGAGCGAGCTCCGGTTCCCGGCGCGTCGCGAGTTGCTGGAAGACGGCGGCATAGTCGAACGGGGGCCCCGACGGCGCGGCGAGGCCGGGGAGCGGCCGCTGCTCGCCGGTCGTCGCC
>JBGARM010000001.1:0-37970 GCA_044230215.1 Thermoanaerobaculia bacterium
CGGCCGGCGCGGTGTCGCGCTTGGCGCGCGCCGAGGTGCTGCGCACGAAGGGCGTGCTCCTGCGCCGCGCCGGGCGCCTGCACGCCGCGTGCGAGGCGCACGCCGAAGCCATCGCCGTGCTCGCCGAGCTCGGCCGCCAGCCGCGCTTCGCGCACGATTGGCTGGTGAAGTACCAGGACCGGGTGATGTTCGGCAAGGACTCGTGGGAACCGGCCGAGTATCCGCCCTACTTCCGGGTTCTCGAGACCGAGGACGACTACTTCCCCTACTACCGCCGCCGCCACGCCTTCTGGAAGCTCTACGGCCTCGGCCTACCCGACGAGGTGCTGCGGAAGCTCTACTACGGCAACGCCCTGCGCATCCTCCCGCGGCTCGACCGGACACGCTTTCCGGCCTAGGAGGCCTCGCGCAGGGCGCTGTGGTCAGCTCCCGAGGCGCCAGGCCTGGTTCTCGTTGCCCTGGCAGCGGAACTGGATCACCCGGGCGCCGTCCGCCCGGACGCCACCTTCGACGTCGAGGCAGAGTCCGCTCGCGACGTTGACGATCTGGTAGACACCGCCACCCAGGCGCTCGATCCGCCACAGCTGATCCTCGTTGCCGTTGAAGCGGAACTGCTGCACCGGCGCGCCTTCGGTCTGGCCTCCGCCGGCGACGTCGAGGACCTTGTTGCTGTCCTGGCTGACGAAGACGACCCGACCGCGGCCGGCGTCGATCACGTCCCAGAGCTGATTCGGCGTGCCGCGGAAGGTGTACTGGATGACCGCCGCGCCGTTGTAGTTGCTGCCGGCCGCGACATCGAGGGCCTTGCCGCTACGCACGCTGAGGACGCTGCCGCTGAAGATCACGCGCCCCTGCGGGATGTAACCCGGTCCACCCGGGAACCCGTCGTCCTGCGGACCGAAGGCCGGTCCCGTCCAGCGGTAGGTCGCCTTGGCGACGCCCGTCCGGGGATTGAACGCGCAGCTGTAGGAATAGGGCCGACCGCGGTCGAAGCGGTCGCGACGGTAGATTCCCTGGCCCTCCACGAGGGTCCGCGACGCGGACCGTGGCGTGACGCGCGCGCGGCGGTAGTCGAGGCCCGAGTCGGGGACGCTGCCGCCCGCCTGCAACGAAATCTGATAGGTGAGCTGGATGTCGCAGCGGTCCTTGGCCACTTCGGCGGGGTCGTGCTGCGCGGCGAGCGGCGGGATGCCCACGGCCGCAAGGCCGATGGCAAAGGAGAACGCAGGAAGAATCTTCATATTTCTCTCCAGTCTGTCCCCGGGACGCGTGCTGCACCCCCGGGGAAGGGCGTCGCTCGCGACGCGGGGAGGCTCGGCTCGTGGCCCCCGCCCGCGAGGCGAGTCGGGATGCGCCGGGAGAGTGCACGAAAACTGCCAGCTCACCGCGGGGCGGACCCCGCGGCGCCAGGCGGAGGTCAGCGCGCGGCGCCGAGGCGGCGGGAGAGGTGGTACTGCGCCTGGCGCTTCCACCAGGCCCAGTTGTGGGCGACGTCGTAGCCCCAGATGTCGCGGTCGTGCGGGATGCCCTTGGCATCGAACAGGTCGCCGAGCGCCTGGGTCTCCTCGATACAGCCCTCTTCGAAGGCCCCCTGGCCGCAGACCAGGGTGAGGTGGGTGCTGCGGCGCACGCGCTCGAGCGGTTCACCGGAGAGGCCCTGGACGTAGGCGAGCGGGTTATTGAGGTAGACGTCGAGGTTCGAGAAGCCGTCGGTGAAATGGGTCATCAGGTAACGGCCGCTCATGCACAGAGCCCAGCGGAAGATCTCCGGGTACTTGAGGGCGATGTTCGCCGAGTAGTAGGCCCCCAGGCTCGCCCCGGCGGTCATCATCGGCAGCGCCTGGCTGCCTGCGGGGCTGTTGCAGTCCTGGCGGATGTGCGGCACCAGGGTCTCGACGACCCACTTTTCGTAGAGGACGTGGCGCTGGATCCGCCAGGCGGCGTCGTTCTCCTTCTTCGTCCAGGCCTCGGCGACGTTCGACTCCGGGCAGTAGAGCTTGAGCTTGCCGGCCTCGAGCCAGGGGCTGAGCGCTTCCACCATGCCCTGGGCCTCCCACTCGTGGGCAAAGCCGGCGGCGGTCGGGAAGACCACCAGCGGCGGCCCCCAGTGGCCGTAGCTCCAGAGGCTGATCGTCCGGCCCAGCTGCGGGCTCTGCACTCGCTCGAGCCGTTTCTTCATGCCGCCCCTCCCGAAAAGAACGCCGCGGATCCTATCCCAGCTGCGCCTTCGGGCCCGCGAGTCGCTGGAGCACGCGTCATCTGATCGCCTTGCGCGCGGCGTACCTGCTCGGGAGGAGTGGGAAACGCCGCCTCTTCGGGTGGGTCGAGTTTGACAAGCCGCGGGCCGATGTGAAATTTTTCGCCGACGATTCGCACGCCCTCGGCGCGCCCTGGATACGTGCGCGACAACGGAAAGAGCTAACAACTTATGTCGCAGATCTTCCCTCGCAGCGCGAACGCCTTGGCTCGGGCTTCGGTCTTCGTGGCCCTCTTTCTGGCCGCGGCGGGCGGCTACGCCCTGTGGACTCTGGCCCACTCGGGATACGTCACCCGCCAGGGAATTGTTCTTCCCCAGCCGGTGCCGTTCAGCCACGACCACCACGTCGCCCAGATCGGCATCGACTGCCGGTACTGCCACACCAGCGTCGAGCGAGCGGCTTCCGCCGGGATTCCGCCCACCCAGACCTGCATGAACTGCCACAACCAGATCTGGACCAACGCCGCAGTGCTCGAGCCGGTGCGCGCCAGCTGGCGCGACGGCAAGCCCCTGACCTGGAACCGGGTCAACGATCTGCCCGACTTCGTCTACTTCAACCACAGCATCCACGTCGCCAAGGGGGTCGCCTGCACGACCTGCCACGGCCCGATCAACAAGATGCCGCTCATGTACCAGGGGATGCCCCTCACCATGAAGTGGTGCCTCGCCTGCCACCGCGACCCGGTGCCGAATCTCCGGCCGCGCGAGGAAGTCACCAACGTCCTCTGGCAGCCGCCGGCCGACCTCGCCGCCAAGCAGAAGGAGTGGGCGCTCGCCAATCATGTCCAGAGCAAGGTCAGCTGTTCGACCTGTCATCGCTAGAGATCCCTCATGACCGATCTGATGAAGCCTTCTCCCTCGCCAGCCCCGGCCCCCGGTTCGAACCTCGCCGGCGATTGTCACGTCGAGTGGAAGAAGCCCGCGGCGGCTGCGTCCGGGCTCGATCTCGCGGCGGCGCGCGAGCGCCTGAAGACCCGCGGCGGCGCCACCTACTGGCGTAGCCTCGAGGAGCTCGCCGAGACCCCCGAGTTCTCGGAGCTGCTCGACAAGGAATTCCCCCGTTTCGCTTCGGAGTGGCCGGACGGCGTGTCGCGGCGCAACTTCCTGCAGCTCGCTGCCGCCTCTCTGGGACTCGCCGGACTGACCGCCTGCACCCGCCAGCCGATCGAAAAGATCGTGCCTTACGTCCGCCAGGCCGAGGAGTTCCTCCCCGGCAAGCCGGTCCTCTTCGCCACTGCCATGACCCTTTCCGGGGTGGCGACCGGACTGCTGATCGAGAGCCACAACGGCCGTCCGACCAAGGTCGAAGGCAATCCCGAGCATCCGGCGAGCCTCGGAGCCAGCGATGCCGTCACCCAGGCGTCCGTGCTCGGCCTCTACGATCCGGACCGCTCGCAGGCGATCGCCCAGCTCGGAGACTCGGCAACCTGGACCAACCTGAACCAGCAGCTCACCGCGGCGCTCAACGCCCAGGCGGCCTTCGCCGGCGCCGGCCTGCGGCTGCTCACCGGCCCGGTGACTTCGCCCACCGAGGCGCGGCTCATCGCCTCGCTGCTCGAGACCTACCCGCAAGCGCGCTGGCATCGCTGGGATCCACTCGTCAGCGACGGTCGGCAGTCCGGCCTCGCTGCCGCCTTCGGCGCGCCGGTCGGGATGCGCTTCGACCTCGCCAAGGCCGATGTCGTCCTGGCGCTCGAGTCCGACTTCCTGACTGCGGGACCGGGCGCCGTGCGCTACGCCCGCGACTTCGCCGATCGCCGCAAGGTCGGGCACGGCGAGAACCGGATGAACCGGCTCTACGTCGCCGAGTCGAGCCCGACGCCGACCGGCACGGTCGCCGACCACCGCCTCCGCCTCCGGCCGTCGCAGGCCGGGGCGCTCGTCCAGGCCCTGGCGGCCGCCGTCGGCGTAGCCGGTGTCGCCGCCCCGGCGCTCGACGCCGCCGGCCTGAAGTGGATCCAGGCTGCCGCCCGCGATCTCGCTGCACATCGCGGCACGGCGCTGGTCATCGCCGGCGACTCGCTGCCGGCCGCGGCCCACACCCTGGTTGCCGCCATCAACGACGCCCTCGGCGCCAGCGGCACGACGGTCCTCTACAGCGCGCCGATCGAAGCCGATCCGGTCGCGCCGCTCGCTTCGCTCACGGCGTTGCTCGACGACATGAAGGCGGGCAAGGTCGACCTTCTGCTCGTTTCCGGCGTCAATCCGGTCTACGACGCCCCTGCCGACCTCGATGTCGCGGCGGTGTTCAAGGCGAGCCCGGCGCTGCGCATCCATCACGGCCTCTACGACGACGAAACCGGGGCCTACTGCCAGTGGCATGTTCCCGCCGCGCACTACCTCGAGTCCTGGGGCGACGCGCGGGCCTACGACGGCACCGTCTCGCTGATCCAGCCGCTGATCGAGCCGCTCTACGGCGGCAAGACCCTGAGCGAGATGCTGGGTGCGCTGCTCGGGCGCCCCTCCGACGACGCCTATGCGCTCCTGCGCGAGACCTGGGAAGGACAGATGGGGGGCGAGACTTTCGAGTCGACCTTCCGCCGGCTCCTGCACGACGGCATGGTGCCCGCGAGCGCCCTCGCCCCGACCCAGCCGGCGCTGGTCGCCGCGAATGTCGGCGCTGCCGTCCAGGCTCTGGCGGCGGAGCCGGCCGGCGGCGAGCTCGAGCTCGCCCTGCGTCCCGATCCTTCCGTCCTCGACGGCCGGTTCGCCAACAACGGCTGGCTGCAGGAGCTGCCGAAACCGATCACCAAGCTGACCTGGGACAACGCCATCCTGCTCTCGCCTGCGACCGCCGAGAAGCTCGGCGTCAAGGGCAACGACGTGGCGGAGATCACCGCTCCCGATGGGCGCAAGCTCACCGGCCCGGTCTGGCTGCTGCCCGGCCAGGCCGAGGGCGTCGCCACCGTCCATCTGGGCTACGGCCGCACCCGTGCCGGACGCGTCGCCAACGGCATGGGCTTCAGCGCCTTCGCGGCGCAGACCAGCGCCAGCCGGTACGGCCGCGCCGCGGTGACCCTCAAGGCCACCGGCGACACTTCCCCGCTCTCCACCACGCAGGGCACCCGGTCGATCGACTGGATGCGCGAAGAGGGCGAGCAGGCGTCCGCGCGCTCGGTCGTCCGCCAGGCCACCCTCGAGGAGTTCGAGAAGAACCCGCACTTCGTGCACGAGGCCGCTCACGGCGAGCTCGACCTCAACACGTCGTTCAACCCCGGCTTCGAGTACAAGGGCTACGCCTGGGGCATGGTGATCGATCTCAACGCCTGCAACGGCTGCAACGCCTGCGTCGTCGCCTGCCAGTCGGAGAACAACATCCCGGTGGTCGGCAAGGAGCAGGTGGCGCGCGGGCGCGAAATGCAGTGGATGCGCATCGACCGTTACTTCCAGGGCGACGTCGACGATCCTGCGGCGATCGTCAGCCAGCCGATCGTCTGCATGCAGTGCGAGCAGGCGCCCTGCGAGGTCGTCTGTCCGGTCGCCGCGACGACGCACTCGACCGAAGGCCTGAACGACATGGTCTACAACCGCTGCGTCGGCACGCGGTACTGCGCCAACAACTGCCCCTACAAGGTGCGGCACTTCAACTTCCTGCTCTACCAGGACTGGGATACCGAGCAGTTCAAGCTGCAGAGGAACCCCGACGTCACCGTCCGCAGCCGCGGCGTGATGGAGAAGTGCACCTACTGCGTGCAGCGCATCAACCGCGCGCGGATCCCCGCCGACCGCGACCTCCGGCAGGTCGCTGACGGCGAGATCCTGACCGCCTGCCAGCAGGCCTGCCCGCCGCAGGCGATCTCGTTCGGCAACCTGAACGATCCGGCGGCCAAGGTCGTCGCGGACAAGAAGAACCCGCGCAACTACGCATTGCTCGAGGAGTTGGGCACCCGGCCGCGGACCACCTACCTCGCGATGGTCAAGAACCCGAATCCGGAGCTTTCCGCATGAGTGTCGCCGATACCCCCCGCCTGGGAATGCCGTCGTTCGAACCGCCGGCCGATCCCCCGGTCATCGCGCCCGGCCACACCTCGGCCTCCGTAAACGACAAGATCAGCTCGGTCGTCTTCGGCAAGATGCCGCTGTGGTTCTACGTCGCCATGGCAATCGCCTTCGGCGGCGCGATGATGCTGCTCACGGCGCTCACCAAGCTGGTCTTCACCGGCATCGGCATCTGGGGCAACAACAACCCCGTCGGCTGGGGCTTCGACATCATCAACTTCGTCTGGTGGATCGGCATCGGTCACGCCGGAACGCTGATCTCAGCGATCCTGCTTCTCCTGCGGCAGGAGTGGCGCACTTCGATCAACCGCTTCGCCGAGGCGATGACGCTGTTCGCGGTCGCCTGCGCCCTGCTCTTCCCGCTGTTCCACACCGGCCGCCCCTGGCTCGCGGTCTACTGGCTGCTGCCCTACCCGAACACGATGGCGATCTGGCCGAACTTCCGCTCGCCGCTGATCTGGGACGTGTTCGCGGTCTCGACCTACGGCTCGGTCTCGCTGGTGTTCTGGTTCATCGGCCTGGTTCCCGACCTCGCGAGCTTCCGCGACCGCACCAAGAAGCTCTGGCAGAAGAAGGTCTACGGCGCGCTCGCCATGGGCTGGCGCGGATCCGCCCGCCATTGGCACAACTACGAGTCGGCCTACCTGCTGCTCGCCGGCCTGTCGACGCCGCTGGTCCTCTCGGTCCACTCGGTCGTCTCCTTCGACTTCGCCTCCGGCCAGGTGCCCGGCTGGCACGCCACGATCTTCCCGCCCTACTTCGTCGCCGGCGCGGTCTTCGCCGGCTTCGCGATGGTGCTCACGCTGATGATTCCTCTGCGCAAGATGTTCGGCCTCGAGGACTTCATCACCATGAAGCACATGGACAACATGGGCAAGGTGATGCTGGTGACCGGCCTGATCGTCGGCTACGGCTACCTGGTGGAGATCTTCACCGCCTGGTACAGCGGCAACATCTACGAGTGGTACATGATCCGCAACCGGATCTTCGGCCCCTACAAGTTCATCTGGATGAGCCTCATTCTCTGTAACGTCCTGGCGATCCAGCCGCTGTGGTTCCGCAAGGCGAGGAAGTCGATCGCCACCCTGTGGATCATCTCGATGTTCGTCAACTTCGGAATGTGGTTCGAACGCTTCGTGATCATTCCGACTTCGCTCCACCGCGACTTCCTGCCCGGCTCCTGGGGAATGTACTACCCGACCCGGTGGGATTTCGCGACCTTCTTCGGCACGATCGGCCTGTTCATGGCGCTCATGTTCCTCTTCGTGCGCGTCTTCCCGGCGATCGCCATGTTCGAGATGAAGGGGCTCACCCCCGACGCCAAAGTCAAGGAGCCCGCGCACGGATGACTACCGCGACCTCACCCACCGCCCCGGGCCTGCACGGCCTGATGGCCGAATACCCGACGGCGCAGGACCTGCTGGATGCGGCCGAGAAGGCCCATAGCGCCGGCTTCCGCGCCATGGACGCCTACACCCCGTTTCCGGTGGAGGCCATCTCCGAGGTGATCTGCGATCACCACAAGTCGAAAGTGCCGCTCATCTGCCTCACCGGCGGCATCATCGGCGCGCTCGCCGGCTGGGGGCTCGAAGTCTGGACCTCGACCGTCGACTACCCGATGAACATCGGCGGCAAGCCCTACAACAGCTGGCCGGCATTCATCCCGGTGCTGTTCGAATGCACGGTGCTCTTCGCGGCGTTCTCGGCGGCGATCGGCATGTTCCTCCTGAACGGGCTGCCGCAGCCTTACCACCCGGTCTTCAACGTCTCCCGCTTCCGCGAGAAGGCTTCGCGGGACGGCTACTTCCTCTGCATCGAGGCGCAGGATGGCAAGTTCGACCGTTCCGACACGCGCGCTTTCCTGCTGTCGACCGGCGCGACGGAGGTCAACGATGTCGAGCTCTGAACGGAGGTCGATGCGCCTCCCGGACGCCGCGCTGCGCGCCGGTCTGATCGCCCTCGTCGCGCTCGGCGGGCTCGGCGCCATCGGCTGCCGGCAGGACATGCACGATCAGCCGAAGCTCAAGCCCTACCGGTCGAGCCAGTTCTTCGTCAACGGCAGCGGCATGCGCAATCTCCCGGCGCACACCGTCGCGCGCGGCTCGCTGCAGGAGAACACCCACTTCTACACCGGCCGGATGCCCGACGGCAGCATGGCCACCGAGCTGCCGATGCCGATGACCAAGGCTCTGCTCAAGCGCGGCCAGGAGCGCTTCACGATCTACTGCACGCCGTGCCACGGCCAGGTGGGTGACGGCCGCGGAATGGTGGTCCGCCGGGGCTACAAGCAACCGACCTCCTACCACGACGAACGCCTGCGCCAGGTGCCGATCGGCTACTTCTTCGATGTGATGACGAACGGCTTCGCCGTCATGCCGAGCTATGCGCCGCAGGTGCCGCCGGAGGACCGTTGGGCCATCGCGGCATACATCCGCGCCCTGCAGCTCTCCCAGCACGTCGACGCATCGAGCCTCACGGCCGACCAGCGCGCGGCGCTCGACGCCCCCCCGGCCACCGCGCCGGCGCACGGCGAAGGGGGAGGGCACTGATGGACGAGAGGAACCACAAGCCTGCCATGAGGACGCTCCATTTCCCGCTCCGCACCGCTGACTTCGAGGCGCCAGCAGCGCTCTCCGGCTTCGCCGGCAAGGCGCTCGTCGTCGGCGCCGCCGGCGCCGCCGCCTCGATCGCCGGCTACTTCCTGGCGCGCCAGGAGTTCACCGCCGCCTACCTCGTCGGCTGGCTGCTCTGGTACACCGTGGCGGTCGGATCGCTCGGCTTCCTCATGCTGCAGCACCTCTCGGGCGGCGGCTGGGGCCTCGCAGCGCGGCGCATCCTGGAGGCTGCCGCGCGCACGATTCCGTTCGTCGGCCTGGCGGCGATCCCGCTGTTCTTGGGGCTCAAGGACATCTTCCTGTGGGCCGATCCGGCGAAGGTCGCCCTCGACGAGGCCCTGCAGCACAAGGCGCCGTACCTGAACGTGCCGTTCTTCATCGGCCGCACCGTCTTCGCCGTCGCTTTGTTCTCCTTCTACGCCTACTACCTTTCGGCCAAGTCGAAGCGCCAGGACGAGACCGGGGATCCGGACCTCCGGCGGAAGATGCACGACGTCTCCGCGGTCGGCCTGCTGCTCTATCTCATCGTCAACACCTTCATGGGTTTCGACTGGCTGATGTCGCTCGACCCGCACTGGTTCTCGAGCCTCTACGGCGCCATCTTCGTCGCCGGCGAAGCGCTCGCGGGAATGACTTTCATCATCCTCGTCGCCAACTGGCTGCGCCAGCGCGAGCCGATGGACGCGATCTTCGGCCGCAAGCTCTTCCACGACTACGGCAAGCTTCTCTTCGCCTACGTGATGTTCTGGACCTACCTCACGATCTCCCAGTTCATCATCATGTGGCAGGGCAACCTCCCCGAGGAGGCGGTCTGGTTCAAGATCCGTTTCCACGGCGGCTGGGGCTACGTCGCCGCGGGAATCCTCGTCTTCCATTTCTTCTTCCCGTTCCTGATCCTGCTTTCGCGCAGCGTGAAGGAGAAGGGGAAGACCCTTTCGGCGGTCGCGGCCTTCGTGCTGGTGATGCGCTGGGCCGACCTGGTCTGGCTGACCCGTCCGACTCTCCGCGAAGGCGGCTTCTCGATCCATTGGCTCTACGTCGCCATTCCGGTGGGCATCGGCGGTCTCTGGTTCTATCTGTTCGCGCGCGAGCTCGGCAAGCGCTCGCTCGTCGCGGTGAACGATCCGCAGTGGAAGGAAGTGCTCGGTCATGACTGATCCCAAGCACGGCGAACATCACGGCGCCGCAGGCGCCCATTCGACACCCGAAAGAGCCCCGATCGATTCCGAAATCGACATCCGCAGAGCGGTGGAAGTCGGCCTCTGGCTGGGTGGCACGACGATCGGCGCACTGGTCGTCGGCTACTTTCTCTACCTCGGCCTGTCGAAGTGGACGGTCAACGCCGATCCGGCGCCATCGCCGCTCGCCGAAGCCAGCCGCAGCGTCCTGCCGCCGGCGCCCAACCTGCAGATTCAGCCCGAGAAGGAGCTCGCAGCCATGCGCGCCGCGGAGCACGAGCGGTTGACGACCTGGGGCTGGACCGACAAGTCGCTGGGCCTCGCGCACATGCCGATCGAGGAAGCCATCGATCGCCTCGCCGTCCCCGAGCCGGCCGCGACTCCGGGAGCGATCGGCACCGCTCCCGTGGCGCCGGATACCGCGGAGGCCCACGGCACCGAGATCGCCCCGGCTCACCAGGAAGCGGCGCACTGAAGCGGTAATGCCGATCCGCCTCTCCTCCACCCGCCTTCGCCCAGCGCTCGTCGCGCTCGCCTCGGCCGTCGCGCTCGCCGGTCCGGCGAGCGCCGAGACCCGGATGTTCACCGGTCCCGGTCTCGCCGAGCGCACGCCTCAACCCGGCGCGCTCAATGCGCAGAAGATCTCGGAACAGGTCGGCTTCGACCAGCGCCTGGGCGAGAGCCTGCCGCTCGATCTCCCGTTCCGCGACGAGACCGGCAAGTCCGTGCGTCTGGGTGACTATTTCGGCGCCAAGCCCGTGCTGCTCACTTTCGTCTATTTCCGCTGCCCGGTGCTCTGCCCGCAGATCGTCATCGGCACCTCGGCGGCCCTGAAGGGCGTCTCGTTCGAGCCCGGGCGCGATTTCGAGGTCGTGTTCGTGAGCTTCGATCCGCAGGACACGCCCGCGCAGGCGGCCGAGAAGAAGAGTGCCGCGATCGAGCGCTACGGCAAGCCCGAGAGCGCCGCCGGCTGGCACTTCCTGACCGGCGACGCCGAGGCCATCCGCAGCCTGACCGCCGCGGCAGGATTCCGCTACGCCTACGATCCGACCATCCAGCAGTTCGCGCACGCCAGCGGAGTCGTCGTCGCCACCCCCGACGGCCGGCTGGCGCGCTACCTCTACGGCGTCGAATACGCGCCGAAAGACTTGAAGCTCGCGCTCTTCGAGGCCGGAGAAGGCCGAATCGGCGGTCTCTCGGAGAAGCTGATGCTGCTGTGTTTCAACTACGACGCCGCGCTCGGGAAGTACACCGTCGCCACCCTGTTCGCCATCAAGGTGGCTGGGGCGGTCACTCTCGCGGCACTCATCTTCTCGATGGTCTGGATGTTGCGCAGCGAGCGTCGTCTGCAACGCGCCGCTGCCGGAGGAGTCGCACGGTCATGAATTTCCAGCTCCCTTTCATGCCGGAGCAGGCTTCGGCCGGCGCCAGCGAAGTCGACAACCTGACCCTGTTCCTCGTCGGCATGGGCACCTTCTTCACCGTGCTCATCGCCCTCATGGTCATCGTCTTCGCGATCCGGTACCGCAGGAAGGCCGGCAACCAGGTCGGCAGCAATTTCGAGAACTCGGCCTTCCTCGAGATCACCTGGACGGTCATTCCGCTGCTCATCGCCCTCTTCTCGTTCGGTTGGGGCGTCAAGGTCTTCTTCCGCCTCTATCGTCCGCCGGCGAACGCGATCGAGTACCAGGTCACCGGCAAGCAGTGGATGTGGAAGATCCAGCATCCGACCGGCCAGCGCGAGATCAACGAGCTCCACGTGCCGATCGGTCAGCCGACGCGCCTGGTGATGACTTCCGAGGACGTCATTCACAGCTTCTTCGTGCCGGCCTTCCGGGCCAAGGCCGATGTGCTGCCCGGGCGTCAGTCGTCCATCTGGTTCACCCCGACCAAGCTCGGCCGCTACCACATCTTCTGCACCGAGTTCTGCGGCACCGAGCACTCGGGAATGATCGGCTGGCTGACGGTGCAGTCGCAGGAGGAGTATCAGGCCTGGCTCGCTGCCGCCCCGGCGCCGAAGGCGCCGTCCTCCGACGGCGGGCTGTTGTTCGCCCAATACGCCTGCAACACCTGCCACAAGCCGGGCCCGGGCGGGCGCGGTCCGGTCCTCCAGGGCATCTATGGCACCGAGGTCGCGCTCGCCGATGGCGGCAAGGCCCGGGTCGACGACGCCTATCTGCGCGAGTCGATCCTGATGCCCTCCGCGAAGATGGTGCAGGGCTACGAGGCGATCATGCCCTCCTTCCAGGGCCAGGTCAGTGAAGAGGCTCTGCAGCAGCTGATCAGCTACATCAAGAGCCTGTCGCCCGAGAACGCCGCGGCGGCGGGATCCAATCCGGATTCCCAGGGGATGACCCGATGAACGCAACTGCCACCGCTCCGACGCCCGCCGACTTGGCCGAGCGGCCGAACTTCCTCACCGCCGAGCACGGCCTGAAGTCCTGGCTGCTGACGCTCGACCACAAGCGGGTCGCGATCCTCTACCTGATCTCGGTGAGCTGCTACTTCCTGCTCGGCGGCATCTTCGCCATGCTGGTGCGGCTCGAGCTCATGACGCCGGTCGGCGATCTCATGCTGCCGGACACCTACAACCGGGTGTTCACCGGCCACGGCGTCACCATGGTCTTCTTCTTCCTCATTCCGGCGATCCCCGGCATTCTCGGCAACTTCCTCATCCCGCTGATGATCGGCGCCAAGGACGTGGCCTTCCCGCGGTTGAATCTCGCCAGCTGGTACCTCTACATGACCGGCGGCGCGATGATGCTCATCGGCGTGCTCCATGGCGGCGTCGACACCGGCTGGACGTTCTATCCGCCCTACAGCACTTCGTACACGACCACCAACGTCCTGATCGTCGGCATCGGCGTCTTCATCAACGGCTTCTCGTCGATCCTCACCGGCTTGAACTTCATGGTCACCGTGCACCGGATGCGCTGCCCGGGCATGACCTGGTTCCGCCTGCCGCTGTTCATCTGGGGCCAGTACGCGACCAGCCTGATCATGGTCCTCGGCACGCCGGTGGTCGCCATCACCCTGCTGCTGCTGGTCTTCGAACGCCTCTTCCACCTCGGCATCTTCGATCCGGCGAAGGGCGGCGATCCGATCCTCTTCCAGCACCTGTTCTGGTTCTACTCCCACCCGGCGGTCTACATCATGATCCTGCCGTCGATGGCGGTGATCTCCGAGCTCATCGCCTGCTTCTCGCGCAAACGGATCTTCGGCTATCACTTCGTCGCCTTCGCCTCGATCGGCATCGCCGTCCTGGGCTTCGTGGTCTGGGGCCACCACCTCTACGTCTCGGGCCAGTCGGTCTACGCCGGCGCGATCTTCTCGTTGCTGACGATGCTGGTGGCGATCCCCTCGGCGGTGAAGGTGTTCAACTGGTCGATGACGCTCTACCAGGGCTCGGTCTCGCTCGAGACGCCGATGCTCTACGCCCTCGGGTTCATCGGGCTGTTCACGATCGGCGGCCTGACCGGCGTCTTCCTCGGCACCTTGGGGTTCGACGTCCACGTCCACGACACCTACTTCGTCGTCGCCCACTTCCACTACGTCATGGTCGGCGGCACGATCATGGGCTATCTCGGCGGGCTGCACTTCTGGTGGCCGAAGATCACCGGCCGTCTCTACCCGGAATTCTGGGCGAAGATCTCGGCCCTGCTGGTGTTCGTCGGCTTCAACCTGACCTTCTTTCCGCAGTTCCTGCTCGGCTACATGGGCATGCCGCGCCGCTACCACGCCTATCCGCCGGAGTTCCAGGTGCTGAACATCCTGTCGACGGCCGGCGCCTCGGTGCTGGCGCTCGGCTTCGTCCTGCCGACGATCTACTTCCTCTGGTCGCTGAAGAGCGGCAAGCTCGCCGGCAACAACCCCTGGAACGCCCGCGGCCTCGAGTGGGAGACGACGTCGCCGCCGCCGACCGAGAACTTCACCTTCGCGCCGAGCGTGTCGCGTGAGCCCTACGACTATTTCGAGGCGGCCGAAGAGGCCGCCGGGCGCGTGGTTCCTGCCGCGCGGCCGCACTGATAGTGAGCGACGAACAAGGAGCCGCCGTCGTGTCCCACGGTCATTCCCCGTATCTGGCGCACCACTTCGACGACCTCGAGCAGCAGAAGGAGGCCTCCACCCTCGGGATGTGGCTCTTCCTGGTGCAGGAGGTCATGTTCTTCGGCGGGCTCTTCATGTGCTACCTGCTCTACCGCTGGAAGGACCCGAACGCCTTCGCCGCCGGCAGCCACGAGCTGTCGATCGGGCTCGGCGGCTTCAATACCGTCGTGCTGATCGGCTCCTCCCTCACCATGGCGCTGGGCGTCCGCTCGGCGCAGCAGGGGCGGATCAAGGCGCTGATCAACTGGCTCTACGCCACCGGCATCCTGGGCATCACCTTCCTGGTGGTGAAGTACTTCGAGTACTCGGCGAAGTGGGAGCATCACCTCATCCCCGGGCCGAACTTCCACTTCGCCGGCGAGGTCGGCGGACGCGCCGAGCTCTTCTTCTCGCTCTACTTCGCGATGACCGGCATGCACGCCCTGCACATGATCGTCGGCCTGGGCCTCCTGGTCTGGCTGCTGCGCAAGGCGATGAAGGGGCACTTCTCGGCCGAGTACTACAACCCGGTGGAGAACTTCGGCCTCTACTGGCACTTCGTCGACATCGTCTGGATCTTCCTCTTCCCGCTTCTCTATCTCATCGGCCGGCACTACCACGGAGGCGCCTGAGCCATGTCCGAGCACCACATCGTTCCCCTCAAGACCTACTTCGCGGTCTTCGCGACCCTCATGGTCTGCACCGCGATCACTGTCGCGGTCGCCTTCGTCGACCTCGGGCCGGCCAACAACATCGTCATGTTGTCGATCGCGGTGCTCAAGGCGACCCTGGTGGTCATGTTCTTCATGCACGCCAAGTACGGCACGCGACTCATTCCGCTGGTCGCGGCCTCCGGCTTCTTCTTCGTCGGCCTGATGTTCATCATCACCATGTCCGACTACATGTCGCGCGGCTGGCTCGGCGCGGGCCTGCCCTGGAGACCCTGAGGCCCGCCGGCTTGCGGTTCGCCAACGCGAGCCTCCTGGACCTCCTGCTCGAGCTCCAGACGCTCGACCGCGTGCCGCGCAGCGGCTATTTCCTGCGCGGCATCTCCGACTGCGAGTCGGTCTCCGAGCACACTTTTCATCTCGCCATGCTGGTCTGGCTCCTCGCCGGCGAAGAGCCCGGACTCGACCGCGGCCACGCTGTCGAGCTGGCGCTGATGCACGACCTGGCCGAGCTCCGGATCGGCGATCTGCCGCGCACTGCCACGACCTATCTCCCCGCCGACGTGAAGCATGCCGCCGAGCGGCGGGCGGCGGCGGACATCCTCGCCCCCGCCGACCCCAGGGCCAACGCTCTCTACGAGGAGTACGAGGAGGGCGCCTCGACCGAGGCCTTGTTCGTTCGCGCCTGCGACAAGCTGCAGCTGATGATCAAGGTGACGGTCTACGAGAGCTGGGGGCACCGCGGCCTGGCCGAGTTCTGGGGCAACCCGGCGAATTTCCCGCCGTCCGACTTCGCGTCGATCGCGCGCCTCTTCCGCAGCCTGCAGGAGCGTGCCGCCGCGCGCCCAGCCGCGCATCCCACCGACTAGAGGAGTTTCGCCGGAATCCAGCCGCGCAGGGCGTTGATCAACAGAATCCGCCCGGCGCGCCGCAGGTCGTCCCGGGTCAGCAGCGCCTCCTTGACCTTCCCGCGCTCGAGCAGCGAGTGGCGGAAGACGCCCGCCAGGAGTCCGCTTTCGCGCGCCGGAGTGAGACGCTCGCCGGAGATCTCGAGTACGAGATTCGTGCGCGTCCCTTCGGTGAGCTCGCCGCGTTCGTTCCACAGAAGGGCCTCGTCCGCGCCCGTCGTGCGCGCCGCGGCAAGCGCGACGTCGTAAACCGCGCGGTTCGTCGTCTTGTGAAAGAGCGCGACCGTCCGGGAGTCGACCGGAACGTCGGCGAGCACCACGCGCCATGCGCGGCGTTCGCGACGAAAAGGCTGGCTGGTAAAGGAAAGGGCTCCATCGGGGGCGAGCTCGAGACGGATGCGCTGACGTTGCGTCTCTTGGCCGTCGAAGGCGGCGAGGCCGCTCTCGACGACGGTGCGCCAGGCCCTCTCGTCGCAGTCGAATCCGAAGTAGGCAGCCGAGGCCGCGAGGCGGGCGAGGTGCTTTTCGAGCAGGGCGACGCCGCAGCGCGGGCGCCAGAGCATCGTCTCGAAGAGGGCGAATGACGGTTGGGTGTCGCCGAAGGCACGCGCCTTGGCGAGGCATTCCTGGTACTCCGCCGCCGGCGTCGAATCCCAGACCACGCCGCTGCCGACTCCGTACGAGAGCGTGCCGGCGGCGCGGTCGACGACTGCGGTGCGGATCGCGACCGAGAAGCTCGCGCGCCGTGTCGGGGCCGCCCAGCCGATCGCGCCGCAGTACACTCCCCTGGGCGACTTCTCCAGGCGGGCAATCCAGTCCATCGTGCGCGCCTTCGGCGCGCCGGTCACCGAAGCGCAGGGAAAGAGGGCGGCAAAGATCTCCGGCAGCTGCGCGCGGCTCCGCGCGGACACCGTCGAGGTCATCTGCCATACGGTCGGGTAGCGCTCGAGAGCGAACAGACCCGCGACGGCGACACTGCCGGGTTCGGCGATCCGCCCGAGATCGTTGCGGACCATGTCGACGATCATCAGATTCTCGGCGCGCTCCTTGGCCGAGCCGGCGAGCTCCGCGGCCTGCCTGCCATCCTCCTCGGCAAAGCGGCCGCGTAGCCGGGTTCCCTTCATCGGGCGCATCTCCAGGTGATCGCCGTTGCGGCGGAAGAAGAGCTCCGGCGAGAGCGACACGATCGCGGTGTCGCCGCAATCGAGAAAGGCAGCGTGCGGCGCCAGGCTCGCGGGCGCCAGGCTCCAGAAAAGCCCCTCGGCGTCGCCGGCGAACCGGGCGCGCATCGGAAAGGTGAAGTTGACCTGGTAGGTCTCCCCCGCGGCGATCGCCCCGCGAATCGCCGCCAGCGCGGCGGCATGCTCCGAGCCCTCGAGGAGCGGCGAGAGTCCGGCGCGGTGCATCGGCTCGGCGGCGGGCGGGGCGCTCATCGCGTCCGGCGGCGTGAAGACGGTGAAGGCGGCCAGCAGCCCGGCCGCCGGCGCGCGCACGACCAACGCCGGATCGAAGGCCGGAGCCGCCTCGTAGGTGACGTATCCGACCGCCCAGAGGCCGTCCGCGGTGGCGAGCTCGACGCGTTCGAGCAGACCGGACATCTCCGCCAGGCTCCTGGCGCCGATGCGCTCCACCGGCGACCGGAAGCGCCACCAGCGCGTTTCCCGGCCGTCGTCGGGTGCCCGCAGGATGGCGCTGGCGGGGGCTTCGTTCAAATGCGGGCCGCCGCCTGCCGGGTCGCGCGCGCCACCGCCAGCCGTTCGGCGACGACCTGGTCGGCGACACGAAAGGGCGGCGCACTCTGGCACTCGGCCCGATCGAGGAGCTCCGCGAGATCCGCGCCGATCCGCTGCACCCGCGCCACGATGCCGGTCTCGTCGAGGACTCCGGTTTCTAATAGCACCGAGAGGAGTCCACCGGCATTGACCACGAAGTCGGGTGCGTAGAGCACGCCGCAACGGTGAAGCTCGAGACCGACTTCGGGCGAGGCCAGCGGATTGTTCGCGGCGCCGACGATCGCCGCGCAACGCAAGTCGGCGACCGTTGTCGGCGTGAGGACGCCGCCCGCGGCGTTGGGCGAAAAAATGTCGCAATCGGCGGCGAGGATCTCCTCCGGGGCCACGGCCCGGGCACCGGTCGCGCGTACGACGGCGTCCTGGCGGCCACGAACGGTGTCCGTCACAATCAGGCTGACCCCCTTACCAGCAAGCTTTTCGGCAAGCCGACCGCCTACCTCGCCTAGCCCCTGAAGCGCCACGGTGCAGGCGGAAAGAGGCTTGCCGAGGCGCCCGGCGACGACCTCCATTGCCGCGACGACACCGATCGCGGTCAGGTCGGAGGCATCGACTCCAGCCGTCGCCGGCGTATGGCCGATGTGCTTCGTGACGCCACCCATGAGCGCGAGATCGGCGGCGTCGATCCCCATGTCGCCGCCGGTGAAGAACCGTCCGCCGAGCTCCTCGACCGCGTTGCCGAAGGCGAGGAGCAGCTCCGGCGTCTTCTCGCGCAGCGGGTCGCCACAGATCACCGCCTTGCCGCCGCCGCACGGCATGCCGGCGAACGCGGCCTTGGCCGTCATGGCGTGGGAGAGCCGCAGGGCGTCCTCGATGGCCTCCTCGAAGACAGGGTAGAGCCGCATGCGGGTGCCGCCGATGGCGCGCCCGAGGGTCGTGTCGTGAATGGCGATCACCGCCCGCAGGCCGACCGCCGGCTCCTGGACGATCAGCAGGCGCTCGTGGCCGAGCTCGCGAGCGAGGTCGAGGACGGCGGTCACGGCTGGTGGACTTCGTCGACGCCGGGGGCGACCACCGTCAGGCCCTGGAGACGAGCGGCGGCGGCGAGTCGTTCGTCGTAGCAGAGAAAACAACCGGGAGGCGGAGTGAATTCGAGCGCCGTCGCGAGATGGATCGCATCGAGCGTACGCAGCGTTGCCGGGCCCAGGGTCTCCGCCTTGTCGAGGATCGCTTCGGTGGGGCGGCGCAGGTGCACCCGAGTCAAGTAGCGACGCGCTTCGAACATCGCAACCTCGTCGGCGTGGGCGCGGCGCAAAGCGCGTTGCACTTCGACCCGGGCGATCGACGACGAGACCACATCGGGCCGGCGGTCGAGAAATCTGCGCAGCGCCGAGGTCTCGCTCTCCTCGAGGAAGAGCTTGATGAGCGCCGACGCGTCCGCGTAGACGAACGTGTCGGTCAAAACTCTTCCTCCTCCCTCATCTCGATCAGGATCTGGCTCAACGATTTCGCCCCGGGCAACGGCGGCAGGGGTGGGTTGTTGCGCAGGAACTCGCCCAGATCGCCTTGCGCCGGAATGACCCGGCCATCCGCGATCATCCGGGCCAGGGAATTCTCGTTGTCGTCGGGCAGCGGCACCAGCAGCGCCACCGGCCGGCCATGCTCGGTGACCTCCAGTCGCTCCCCCTCCTTCACCCGATCGAGATAGACGGAGAGGTTCTGCCGCAGCTCGCGGACGCCGACCTGCGGGGTCGGAGTCTTCGCGTTCTCGCTCATGACGCACAGCGTAGCACAAATCGGGCGAAAGCCCGCGCGGCTTCAGTGCGGCAGCAGATAGGCGACCGCGAAGCCGATCTGGGCGGCCATCATCATCAGGTACATCTGCTTCCAGCTCGGGTGATTCTCGGTACGCGTCAGGTCGTCGGGATCGCGCAGGATCAGGTAGACCGTGTAGCAGCCCCAGACGGTCAGCAGCGCTCCCAGCGCGGTCAGCGCGTTCTGGTTGCCGGTGAGGATCGCGTGCGCCGGATTCTGCGGGTCCGGCAGATGGGCGAAGAGCGGCACCAGGAGCCAGGGGAAGACGAAGAACGGCGCGATGATCCAGGCGGCTTTCTTGGGCCCGTGAAGGATCGGCAGGGTCTTGCAGCCGCCGGCGGCGTCGCCCTTGATGTCGGCGAAGTCCTTGGTCGATGCCGCCCCGACCAGGAAGAGCATGAAGATAGAGCCCAGCGCCCAGGGCTCCCAATGGCCGACGCGGGCGACCATCGCCCAGCCGGCGACTTTGAGCAGGCAGCCGCGCGGAATGGCGATCGTCCAGTTCGCCCACATCCCGCGCGCCTTCGTGCGGCCCCACGAGGGTACCGAGTAGATCAGGGTGAAGATCATCCCGGCGAGGTAGATGTAGAACGTCTCGTGCCAGGGAAGGGGCGCGCCGATCTTCGCCGCCAGAGTGGTGTGGGGGAAAACCACCACCGCCCAGGTCGGGACGAGAGCCAGGGCGTAGAAGACCCAGGTGAAGATCCATCCCTCGCGCAGGCTGAGTGCGCCGGTGACCAGCGGCCGCCCCGGCTTGTTGACCCGGTCGATCTCGAGGTCGGTGATCTGGTTGATCGCGTTCGACGCCGCGTTCATGAAGCTCGCGCAGAGCGAGCCCAGCGCCACCGTGAGGATCACGGAGAGGGTGAGATGGCGCGCCGGATCCGGATTGTGCACCGAGCCCCAGGCGCAGATCGAGCCCGAGATGATTCCCAGGAGCGGCGGCAGCAGGGTGAAGGGGCGCGACAGCTGGACGTAGAGATTGGTCTTTTTCATGCCGCCGCAAGCTTATCGGATCACGCGCCCGGAGCTCGCGACGATCAGTCGAAATGCCGGACGCGCGGCCACAGACCAGCCAGGTCGGCCAGCGGCCGCCGCACGATCCAGATCGGCAGCTCGTCCTCGTACGGCATGCAGTCGCGGCAGTCGAAGGTCGCACCGAGCTCGACCTCCGCGAAGAGCTTGCCCAGGCTAAAGGCGTCGTCCCCGAGAACGAGCAGAACCTCACCCGAGCAGGCGCCGAGGCCCCAGAGGTACCAGCTGTTGTGCGCCGAGATCGCCGGCGGCAGGTGGAGCTCGCCGCCGAAGTAGGCGACGGCAGAGGCCTCGCCGTAGTTCTGCCCGAAGACGCAGGCGCTTCGGCGCTCGTCTCGAGTGAGCCGGTCCGCCGCGACGCCGACGGCCTCGGCGAGACCGCGCCACTCCTGCATGTCGGCGAAGAACTGCGGCAGCCGGCCGAGCGACTTTCGCTCGTCGGTCCCCGGCTCCTGCCCCAGAGCGCGCGCGTAGCGCACGTAGGCATCGACCGGCAGGATCGGGCGAGCGAGCGGCGCGAGAGCGAGTCCCGAGAGCACGACCGAGCCGACTGCGGCGGCGCGCCAGACGAAGCCGCCGCGCCGCCCGCGCGTCCACGCTTCGATCGCTACCGCTCCGGCGGCCCAGAGCATCGGGTACGCCGGCGCCAGATAGTAGGGCTTTGCGGCGGTCGAGAGCATCACGACGAGGATGGCGAGGTAGGCGACACCGAGGGAGCGCCACGGACGAAAGCGCAGCGCGAACAGCAGCGCCAGGAGACCTGAGATCCACACGACGGCGTGCAGAGGTCCGGTCTGCAGGAGCTGCGCGGTCAGAAAGTCGACGGGCGCGAGCGCAACGTTCTTGCTCTGGCTGGCGTTGGTCATGAATTCGCGGGTCGGCCAGCCGTGCAGGTGCTGCCAGACGAGGTGGGGCGCGAAGAGGAGTCCGGCGAGGGCGCCGCCGAGCCAGAGGTAGCGGCTGCGCAGAAGGTCGAAGCGCCGCGTCGCGACCACCCCCAAGGCCAGGCCGAAGCCGAGGAAGAGCATGCTGATCTTGTTCAGCAGGCCGAGCCCGGCAACCGCGCCGAAGGCCAACCAGAGACGCTCGTCGCCGCCGTCGAGGAGGGCCGCGGCGAGCCGGCAGGCGAGCGCCCAGAAAAGCAGGTCGAAGACGTTCATCGACAGAACCGAGGTGAGCCCCAGGACGATCGGCGAGAGTCCGACCGCCAGGCCGGTCAGCGCGACGGCGAAGTTGCCGCCGCCCAGGCGCCGGGCGAGCGAGCCCGAGATTGCGACCGCACCCGCACCGGCGAGGGCCGCGAGGATGCGAATCGCCAGCAGCGAGTCGCCAAAGAGGAGCGTCCAGAGCGCGGTCATCGCCGCGATCAGCGGCGGGTGGTCGACATAGCCCCAGTCGAGCCGCGCCGCACAGGCGAGGTAGTAGAGCTCGTCACGAAAGATGCCGTAGGTGGTGGCGAAGATCGCGTGCAGGAGGAAGACGGCGACCGCCGGCCCCCAGAGGGCCAGCCGATTCCAGCTCGCTTCCTGTCGTGGTTCCGCGGTCATCTCTTCTCCAGGCCTGCTTCGTCTACGGCCGGCGGCAGCAGGGGTTTCGCGGTGGGCCCGGCTCTTCAGGCCAGCAGGGCGGCTCCGCCGGCGGCGAGCAGGGCTCCGGCGAGGCTGTTGAGGAAGTTGACCGCCTCGTTGTCGAGCAGACCACGCTTCTCCAGCGTCGCGCCGACGACACTTTCGAGTGTCGTGGCGACGAAGGCGGCGACGACGACGGCAGCGATCCCGATCGCCGGGTAGAGCCCGAGGGCGGCGCCCAGGCCGGCGAGCAAGAGCGCGGCCGCCATTCCCGCGGCGGTGCCCTCGAGCGAGACAGCGCCGTCGGTGCCGCGCGGCACGGCGCGAAGGGTGGTGATGAGGTAGGTGCGACGGCCGAAGGCCTTGCCGACCTCGGACGACACCGTGTCGAAAGCAGCGGTGGCGAAAGCGCCGGCGAGCGCGAGCGCAAACAGTGTGGGATAGGCGGTCGTGGCGGCGAAGATCGCGGCCAGCGCCGGAATCGACGTCTTCGACAGCGCGTTGCCCGGCCCGCGCCGGCCGCCCTTCTCCTGCGCGATCCCGGCCGCTGCCTTGCGGGCGTAACCGAGCTTGGTCGCCGCCGTACCGAGGACGAAGAAGGCAAAGAGCAGGGCGAACGACGCGCCGCCACCGAAGGCCCAGATCGTCGTGCCGAGGAAGATCCCGACCGCTGCGCCCGCGCGTCCCACACCCTTCGTCGCATAGGCAGCCACGGCGAGCACGATGTTCACCGCCAGGCCGATCGCCAGGCCGCGCACGAAGGCCGGAGAGCCGACGACCGCCCAGTTTCCCTGGGTGAGCGTGAGGCAGTAGAGCACTGCGGCGGTGACCAGCGGCACGCCGAGATTGTCGTCGAGCCCCAGGGGCTGCGACTCGAGGAGCGCCGCGAAGAGCGCGGCGGCGAAGGCGATGGCGACGGCGAAGACGAAGCCGTAGCGACCGGGTGCGGACCACAGGAGCAGGATCGCCGCGGCGAGAGTGCCGAAGAGAACGAACGCCAAGGACCCGGCCCAGCTCTTGGCCGGATTCCAGGGCAGCCGACGTCGCCCGATCGCCATGCCGACAATCGACGCCATGCCGTCGCCGAAGGCGAGGATCCCCCAGGTCGCGGCGGCCACCTCGAGGCGGCGCGCAAAGACGACGATCAGCAGCAACACGGCGATCGGGTAGAGGACGATGCCGAGGGCGAAGCCGCTCTGCGTCTCGCCTTCGCGCCAGAGCGAGCGGCCGCCGATGCGCGGCAGCACGAACGCGTTGAAGAGAACGGCGGTGAGCGCCGCCAAGGCGGCAAGCGGAGCCCCCAACGGCCGCACGGCGAAGGCGAAACCGCCAACCGCCATGTGCACCGCCTTGCGGCCGAGCTCTCCCGGCGTCAGGCCGGCCATGCACCCGTCTCCCGGAGCCAGGCGAGCGTCGCCTCGAGCCCGGCGCGGAGGCTCCGCGGGCGATGGCCGATCTCGGCGATCGCGGTCGCCGAGTCGTAGGCCCAATCATGGCGGTAGATCTCCACCAGGTCGGGCGTGAGCCGCGGCACGCCGCCGGTGAGGCGCGCCCAGGCCTTCATGGCCGCACCGCTCGCCGTCGCCACGAAGTCCGGCATGCGCAGCCGCGGCACGCGAATGCCGCCGAGCTCGGCTACCTGGCGATAGAGCTCGCCCTGGGTGACGTTCTCTCCACCGAGCATGTAGCGGCGGCCGGTGGGCCCCTGTTCGAGGGTCGCGACGATGCCGGCAGCGACATCGTCGACGAAGACATAGTTCCAGCGCCGCTCGGCCTTGCCCACCAGCGCCGGCAGGCGGCCGTGCGCCAGATCGAGGAGGTGGCGCACGAGGATGTTGCCTTCCGTGAGCTCGCCGGGACCGTAGATCACCCCGGGATAGACGACCGACAGCGGCGCGCCCTCGGCGATGGCGCGCCGGGCGCCCATGTCGGAGATCGTCTTGGTGCGCTGGTAGTCGTTGATCCAGGTCCGCGGCCTGCTCTCGGCCCGCTCGTCGAGCTCGCCTCCGGCGGCACCTTCGGTCGGACCGAGGGCGATGAAGCTCGAGACGTAGACGACCCTGGCGACCCTCGCCTCGGCGGCCGCCGCCAGGACGTTCTCGAGTCCGCCGATGTTGACGCGGTCGAACTCCGCCGCCGGGGCGTCGATCTTGACCAGCGCCGCGGCGTGCAGCACGGCGTCGCAGCCGGCAGCGCCGGAGGCGAGGCTCGGCAGGTCGGTGACGTCGCCGGCGACGAAGTCGACGCCCGCCGGAAAGCGCTCGCGCGACGCCCCCGGACGCACGAGTAGACGAAGCTCGTGGCGCGGCGCCAGCGCGGCGACAGTCCGGCGACCGAGGAACCCGGTCGCTCCGGTGACCAGGATCTTCATGCGGCTGGCCCTCCTGCCGAAGGCACCGCCCGATCGCGATGGGCGCGTGCTTCGCAGAACAGGTCCGCGAGCGCCGCGTCGACGCCGCGCTCGGGCTCCCAGCCCAGCGCCCGCAGGCGCGAAGCGTCGCCGCAAAGGCGCGGCACATCGACCGGGCGCAGCTTCTCCGGGTCTTCGGCGCAGCGCACCTCGAGACCCGACAGGGCGATCAGGCGTCCCAGCAGCTCGGCAATCGAATGGTCGACGCCGCTCGCCAGGTTGAGGACTGTCCCGGGTTGCGGCTCCTCCGCGAGGAGGGCCAGCGCCGCGACGGCGTCATCGACATGCAGGAAGTCGCGGCGCGCGGAGAGATTGCCGACCGAGAGCAGTGGCGGTGCGCCGTGCTCGATCGCCGCGAGCTGCGCCGCGAAGGAGGGTAGCGCGAAGCTCGCTGCCTGACCGGCGCCGATCAGGTTGAACGAGCGCACGACCGTGGCGCCGGCGGCGAGCGCCAGGCGCTCGGCCGATGCCTTGGTCAGCGCATACGGGTTGCGCGGCGAGAGCGGCCGAAGCTCGGAGATCGGCTGCGCCTCGTCCGGCACCAGACCGTAGACCTCGGCGCTCGACATGAAGAGCACCGGGCAGCCGCGGGCGGCCGCCAGGATGTGCTCCACGCCGAGCACGTTGATGGCGAAGTACTCCGGAATCCGCCGCCACGATTCGCCGACATGCGAAAGCGCCGCGAGGTGCACGATGCGATCGGGAGCGAAGCGGTCGACCGCCGCGGCCATTGCCGCGGCGTCGCGCACGTCGACCGCGAAGCGATCGGCCGAAAACGGCAGCTCTTGCTGGTCGATCGCCACCGCGCCAACCCGATGGCCCTGCGCCGCGAGCCGCCCCGCCAATCGCCGCCCCACGAAGCCGGTGGCACCGGTGACGAGGATGCGGGAGGTCACGGGACGGGACTCGGACGGCGGCGGCTCTTGGAAAGGCAACCGCGCGCTACTTTCGCGCGATGCGCTGACGCCAGTAGTTGAGCAGGTCTTCGAGCGTCTGGTCGAACGGGATCTGCGGCTCCCAGCCGGTATCGGCGTGGAACTTCGAATAGTCGCCGATCAGCACTTCGACGTCCGAGGGACGCAGCCGCGCCGGGTCGGTCTCGACCTTCACTTCCACCTTCGCCAGGGCGATGAGCTTGTCGAGCATCGCGCGGATGGTGATCGCCTTTCCCGAAGCCAGGTTGTAGACCTCGCCCGGCTTGCCCTTCTCCGTCGCCAGGACGTAGCCGCGCACCATGTCGCGCACGTCGGTGAAGTCCCGCACCGCGTCGAGATTGCCGACCTTGATGATCGGGGCGGCCTTGCCGGCCTCGATCGTCGCCACCTGCCTGGCGAAGTTCGAGGTCACGAAAACCTCGCCGCGGCGCGGGCCGGTGTGGTTGAAGCCGCGCGTCCGGATCGCGCGGATCCCGTAGCTCATGAAGTACTGATAGGCGAGAAAATCCTGCGTCACCTTGGAGACCGCATAGGGCGACAGCGGCCGCAGCGGGTTGGTCTCCTTGATCGGCACTTCGTTCGGCAGCACCAGTCCGTACTCCTCCGAGGAGCAGGCGATCTGGATTGCCGGATCGAGGCCGAGCGAGCGCACCGCCTCGAAGATGTTGGTCTGGCCGGAGATGTTGTCGGTCAGCGTCTGCAGCGGCGACACCCAGGACGACGGCACGAAGCTCTGTGCCGCAAGGTGGTAGATCGCGTCGGGTCGGCTGGCCTCGAGGGCGTTGCGCACCGCGGTCATGTCGGAGAGATCGCACTCCAGAAGGCGGATCCTGCCCTCGATCGCCTCGATGTTCTCGCGCCGGCTGCGCCAGCGATAGGTGCCGAAGACCTCGACTCCCGGGCGATCGGCGAGGAAGTGCTCGGCGAGATGCGAACCCGCGAAGCCGGTGATGCCGGTGATCAGTACGCGTTGCATTCAGCTGCTCCTTTGTCTAAGTCCCAAGGTGACTGGTGAGCCCTTCGTGCCAGGACTCGACGGTGCGCCCCGCAAGTTTCTCGAAACGATCGACCGCCAGCACCGAATACGCCGGCCGCGGCGCCGGCCGCGGCGCTTCCGCGGTGGTGATCGGAGTGACCTCGATCCCCGGTCCGAGCCGCCGCGCGATCTCCCTGGCGAACTCGCACCAGGAGACTGCCGGCCGATTCTGATAGTGCACCAGCCCGGTGGTGCCCCATTCTCCCAGATCCGACACGGCCGTGGCCAGGAAGGGGGCCCAGGTGGGGGCGCCGAACTGGTCGTCGACGACACGGAAGCTCTTCTGCCCGCTGCGGATGCGGCCGGCGATCGTGTCGACGAAGTTCGCCCCTCCCCGGCCGAAGACCCAGCTGGTCCGGACGACCAGCGACCGGTCGCTCGCCAGCGCCTGGCGCTCGCCCTCGAGCTTGCTCCGGCCGTAGCTCGACTGCGGCGCGGTCGGATGGTCCTCGGTGTAGGGCGCGGTCGCGCGGCCGTCGAAAACGTAATCGGTGGAAAGGTGGATGAGCCGGGCGCCGGACGCCTCCGCCGCGCGGACGAGATCTCCGACCGCGGCGCCGTTGACCGCGAGAGCGCGCTCCGGCTCGGCTTCGCAGAGATCGACCTGGGTGAACGCAGCGCAGTTGACGATCAGCGCCGGCCGGAAGGCCGTGCAGATCTCGTCGATGCGAGCGCGGTCGGTGACATCGCCCTGGCCGTGCGAGAGTCCGAGCACCGGCCAGCCGCGGCTGCGCGCGTCCTGCAGCAGCTGCCGATAGAACGGCGCATCGACGTCGCCGTCGTCGAGCCACGCCCGCACGGTGAACGCGGCGGTGCCCTCGCGCGTACCTGCCCAGCAGTACGACGCCTGCTCGCCGAGCGGCTGGAGGAGATCGCGCCGGCGGAAGTGCGGCAGCTCTTCCGGAATCCCTTCCTGACCGGGGAGCAGATCGATCGCCTGCTGTCCTCGAATCGCCTCCTTTCCGCCTACGAAGTCCGCATGGAGGCGGCGCGCCATCCGCGGACGCCCCAGCTCGCCGCACTGCGGTTCATCCCCGGTCTCTACTGGGCGGATCTGGTCCGTATCGGCCTCGACATGCGGCTCCATCCGGTCGTCCGGAGGGCGGCGGAGACCCGACTGGTCGAGCGTCTGCCGGCGCTCTCGGTCGGCGAGAAGATGGCCATCGCACGCAGCGCGGCGCCAGGCGTACTGGCGACGCTGCGCAACGATCCGACGCCGCGGGTCATTGCCGCGCTGCTCGAGAACCCCCGTCTCACCGAAGGCCTGCTGTTGCCGCTCCTGGCCTCGGAGGGGGCGTCGCCGTCGGTGCTGGGCGTGGTCGCCGGCAGCCCGAAATGGAGCGTGCGCTATCCGGTCCGTCTCGCCCTCTGCCAGAACACCCGCACGCCTCTCGACCGGGTCCTGCTCCTGCTGCCGCTGCTCAAGCGCGGCGATCTCTGCAGCGTGGCGGCGAATCCGCACCTCCGGCTGCCGGTGCGCCGCCGGGCGCAGCTCCTGGCCCGCGGCGGCCAGGAACTGCGAATTTGACCCCGATGGACGGGACTCGATACCCTAGTCCGTCCGGCAGCAAACCTCCCGGTACCGGCATGAGCCAGCCCGTCTCCGAAGAAACGTCGAAGTCAGCCGAAGCGTCCACTGGCCAGAGCCCGAGCCCTTCGTTCGGCGCCTGGCTGCGGCACCAGCGTGAGGCCCGCAGCGTGTCGATGCGCGAGATCGCCGACAACAGCAAGATCAGCCTGCGCTACCTCGAAGCTCTCGAACAGGACCGTTTCGACGTCCTGCCGGCACCGGTCTTCGCGCGCGGGTTCCTGCGCGAGTACGCGCGAGTCGTGGGGCTCAATCCTGACGAGGTCGTGAACCTCTATCTCGTCGCCGTCGAGGAGCGCGCCGAGGGCACCCGAAGGGTCGAGCGCGCCAAACCGGTGCGCGCCGAGAGCCTGAGCTCGGCCCCGTCCTCGCTCGGCTACGGCCTGCTCCTCGGCCTCGCGGTCGTTCTCTTCGTCGGCATCGCGGCCCTGCTTTCGTTCCTCGCCGAGCGCCGTCGCGGCGTTCCCACGGAATCCAAGCTCGTAGCTCCGGCGACGATGGTTGCGCCGGCCGAAAGCGTCCCGGCCCCTGCTGCGCTCGTGCCCCCGCCCGCGGTCGAACCGGGGAGCATGGCAGGAGATTCGACCGGTGCGGCAGCGGCAGCGCCGGCCGCCGGAGCTCCGACGCCTTCCGAGGCTTCCGCCAAGGGGCCCGCTCCCGCCGCCGCGGTCGCCGCCGACGGCGCTCCCCCCGCTGTTGCCGGCCCCTTCCGCGTCGTCCTCAATTTCAGCCAGGACTGCTGGATGGAGTCGGTGGTCGACGGTATCCGTCGCACCAGCGAGCTCAAGGCCGCCGGAGAGACGGTCCAGCTCGAGGCCTTCCAGGCGGTCGTGCTCACTCTCGGCAACTCCCGCGCCCTGACCGTCGAAGTCGACGGCGTGCCGTTCGCCCTGCCCGAGAACTCGACCCGGGTCGTGCGGGACCTGAGGATCGAGCGCCCCGTGCGTCCCAGCCCGGTTTCCGGAGCTGCGACGCCGCCTCGCCCCGGACTCACCGTCCCAGCTTCCGGCCGCAGCCCCGCCGATCCTCCGCCGGTCCGTCGCTGACGCCCGTGGCGTCGACCCACCCGCTCGTCGAGCAGGTCCGGTCCGGTGTGAGCCGCGAGCTGCAGCTGCTGGCGGCGCAGGGGATTCTGCCGCTCTCGGCGCAGGATCTCATTCCGCTCCAGGTCGAGCTCACCGAATCCGAAAGCCCGGAGATCTCGGGCTACGCCAGATCCTCCCTCGAAGAGCTCGACCCCAAGCTCGCCGCGACGTTCGTCGAGACCGAGGCCTCCGAGGAGGTGCTGGGGTACTTCGCCACCAACCCGACTCACCCGTTCGTCCTCGAGGCGCTCATGCGCCGTCGGGACGTCCCCCGCTTCCTGCTCGTCGATCTCGCCGGGAGGCTCCCCCCGGATCTGCAGGAGAGCCTGCTGCTGCGGCAGGACGCGATCATCGAAGAACCGGAGATTCTGGTCGCGCTCGAGGCCAACCCCGAGGTCTCGGTCTACGCGCGGCGCAAGATCGTCGAGTATCGCGAGCACCTCTTGCCGCGCCAGCCGCAGGTCGTCGAGGCCGGTTTCTCGGACCTCCAGCACATCGAGCTCGCGCCGGAGGACCTGGCGGCGATCGAGAAGGCAAAAGACCTGCCGGCGATGGGCGAGCGCGACGAGAAGACGGGCCTCTCGGAGAGCCAGATCCGCGTCCTGCCGGTGCCGCTGAAGATCAAGCTGACCCGCGGCGCCTCGCGGACGCTGCGGGCCATCCTGATCCGGGACACGAACCAGTCGGTGGCGCTCTCGGTAGTCAACAACGCGGCGATGAGCGACGACGAGATCGCCCAGGTCGCGGCCAGCCGCTCGGTCATCGACGAAGTCCTGACCGTCATCTCGCGGCGTCGGGAGTGGCTGGCGAAATACAAGATCTGCCTGGCGCTGGCGAAGAACCCGCGCATCCCCGTCGGGGTGGCGGTGAAGCTGCTGCCCAAGCTCTCGGTCCGCGACCTGCGTGCCATGTCCAAGGATCGCAACGTTTCCGACGCCGTGCGGTCCTCGGCAGGGCGGTTGTATAGAATCAAGACCAAGTAGGTATGGCCAAGGACTATTACGTCATTCTGGGCGCGGCGCGCAACGCCACCAGGGAGCAGATCCGTGATCGCTTTCGCCAGCTGGCTCGCGAGCGTCACCCGGACCGCTTCCAGGGAGCGGCGCGCCAGAAGGCCGAGGTCGACTTCCAGGACATCACCGAGGCGTTCAACGTCCTGCTCGACCCCAGTCGGCGCCGCCAGCACGACCTCGAGCTGGCGCGGCCGGAGGCTTCCTCGGCGGCCAACGACGCCTCCCGCCTCGGCCGCTTCCACATGGAGGCCGGGGTGCAGTTCTATCGTGACGGCAACTTCGCCCAGGCGGCCGAAGCCTTCGAGCGGGCGATCCAGGCAGAGCCCAAGAATCATCAGGCCTGGCATCACCTGGCGCAGGCGCTCTCGCATCAGCGCCGCCACCTGGCGCGCGCCGTCGAGGCAGTCGCGCGGGCCTGTGAGCTGCAGGCGATCAACCCCGCCTACCTCAAGCTGGCCGGAAAGCTCCATGCCGAAGCGGGATTGGTGGATCGGGCCGAGCACTATTACAATGAGGCGCGAACCTGGGGTGGAGAGGATCCGATAGTCTCCAAAGCTCTGGATGAGTTGCGCAAGAGCGAGAAGAAGGGCTGGAGCGGTCTTTTCGGAAAGGGCAACTGATGCTGCGCGCTAGGGCCTGCGGTCTCTCCGATGTCGGGGTGCTTCGCAGCCACAACGAAGACTGCTTCGAAATCGATCCCGTGCACCAACTGTTCGTCGTCGCCGACGGCATGGGCGGGCACAGCCACGGCGAGATCGCTTCGCGGATCGCGGTGCAGGCGATTCGCGAGTGCATCGCCACCGCCGGAGACGGCTCGGAAGACTCCCCCGGGGCCGGTCCTGCCGGAGTCGGCCGGCAGGGAGACCGCATCCGGAAGGCGATTCGCGTCGCCCACGACCGCGTGCTCAAGGCCATCCGCCAGGACGGTTCGCTGCACGGCATGGGCACCACCGTCGTCGGCATGGTTCTCGAGAGCGACACCATGGCCGTGGCGCACGTCGGCGACAGCCGCGCCTACCGCCTGCGAGACGGCCGGTTCGAGCTCCTGACCCAGGATCACACCTGGGTGAACGAGCAGGTCGTCGCCGGATTCCTCACCGAGGAGCAGGCGCGTGTCCATCCGCTCAAGAACGTCGTCACCCGCGCCCTGGGCGGCGACAGCGAGGTCGAAGTCGACGTGCGCGAGTGGCCGGTCCAGGTCGGCGATCTTTTCCTGCTCTGCTCCGACGGCTTGACGACGATGCTCTCCGACCCGGAGATCCTCGAGCGCCTGCGCTCGAGCTCGCGGATGGAGGAGATCTGCGGCCGGCTGGTGCGCGACGCCAACGCCCGCGGCGGCTTCGACAACATCTCCGTCGTGCTGTTGCGCATCGAGTCCGACAACGAGGCCTACAGCGACGAAGAGACCGCCGCCGGCGTCGATTGAGCGGCGGGCCGGGACCTAGTCCCCGAAGCGATATCCCTTGCGCGCGGTGACTTCGAGCTCGGGGTTGGCGAGCGAGACTGCGACGTCCTGAAAGCCGCGCAGGCCCGTGAGGTGCCCGGCGCGGTAGCTCACCAGATAGTACCCGCTGGTCTCCCTGGCGACTTCGGCGATCGGCGTCCTGAAGTGCAGGACGTTGGGAAAATACCTGCCGCCGGTGTCGTCCGAGATGTGGCCCATCGCGTTGGCGAACGGATGCGTCGCGCTGGTGTCGGTCAGGTCGAAGGTGTAGACCGCGACGTTGGCGTCGTTCAGCGACTCCGACATCGGCTCGAAGTAGCGCGGGTCGGGCTCGTACTGGTGGAAGCGGTTCATGCGGCCGAAGCCCATGGTGAAGAGTAGGAGATTCTTGCGCCCGACGAGAGGCGCCGAGGCCTCTGCCACCAGGGTGAGGGCTTCGTAGATCGTCCCGGACTGCTCGCTCATCGCGTCGCCGACCGGCAGGCCCGGGGCCAGTGCCGGCGCGCCGGGTGGCGACGGGACCTGGCGTGACGGGACGTTCTCGCGCGCGCCCCTGCCGGTCGAGGCGGCAAGGATCGCCCGCTCGAGCGCGACGGGGTCCTGCGAGAAATCCTGAAAGACCTTGAGCCGGTTGTCGTAGCCGACGACCGCCACCCAGTCGGTCGGCGCGAGCCCGGCGCGCAGCCACTCGACGGCGTCCCGGCCGGCGCGGATCTGCCGCTGCAGCAGCACCGGCACATCGACGCTGTGGCTGCGCTGGTCGTCGAAGAAGAAGATGAAGTAGTGCGGTGCCAGGCCGGTGTTGTCCGTCGGCGAGCTCTCCACCTCCGGGTTCTTCTCCTCGCCGGTGTAGCGGCGGTTGCTGTAGAAGACCGCCGACGTGACCTCGACCTTTTTCCCGTCTTCGGTGATCTCGAAGTCAGCGGGTCCCAGCCCGAGGATCGGATTGCCCTTCTTGTCCGTCACCATGACGTCGAGCAGGACTTCGCTCACCAGGATCTCCGCCCCGAACGGCGCGACCAGGGCCGGCGTCTCCTCGGCGGGCGCTTGCGCCCGCAGCTCTGGCGGGCTCAGGAGGGCGAGGGCGAGCGCGCCGGAAAAGCTCCAGTAAAGGGAAGTGCCGGTGCGTGTCTTGGGCTGGGAAGGTCGATACATGGCTGTTTTCCTTTACTGGAATACGGTGTCGCGGGTGCCACGGTTGCGGCAAGCTCGCTCCGGACGACTTCTAGGCGGACGCAATCGGGTAGAAGCCGCCCCGGGCGGCGAATGTTCGCAGAGCTGCGCTCGGCGCGAGGCGCTGGCCGCGCTCGGCGGCGAGGGCTTGAAGCTGCAGGACGACATTGTCGAGTCCCTGCGCGTCGGCCCAGCGGCACAGACCGCCGCGGAACGGCGGAAAGCCGAGGCCCAGGACGAGCGCCAGGTCGAGAGAGCCGGGACCCTCGACGATGCTTTCGGCGAGGCAGCGCGCCGCCTCGTTCACCATCGGCAGAATCATGCGTTCGGCGGGCGGCGGTTGAAGCTCGGCCTGCGGCGCGAGGTTCAAGATGGCGTAGATCGCCGGGTCGGCCTCGTCGATCTCGCGGCGACGGCCGGTCGGATAGCGATAGATCCCCTTGCCGGACTTCACGCCGAGCCGTCCGCGGTCGGCGGCGATCCGGTCGATCCAGGCCGGGAACAGCAGGCGATCGGGGAAGGCCTCGTGGAGGATGTGCCCGACTTTGGCCGAGACGTCGAGCCCGACCTCGTCGGCGAGCCGCAGCGGACCCATCGGCATCCCCCAGTCGACCAGGGCGCGGTCGATCGACTCCACCCGGTGGCCTTCGTCGAGCAGCCACATCGCCTCTGCCGAGTAGAAGGCGAGCAGGCGATTGACCAGGAAGCCCGGCCCGTCGCGCACCACGACGGGGGTCTTTCCCAGGCGGCGGGCGAAGGCGGTCGCAGTGCGCACCGCCGTCTCCCCCGTCAGGCTGCCGGCGATGACCTCGACCAGCGGCATCCTGTCGACCGGGTTGAAGAAATGCATGCCGACGATACGCTCGCGGCGCGTGGCGAGCCGGCCGATGTCGTCGATCGCGAGCGACGAAGTGTTGGTGGCGAGGATCGCGGTCGGCGCGAGGCGGCGTGAGAGCTCGGCGAAGAGCTCCTGCTTGACGGCGAGATTCTCGACCACGGCCTCGACGACGAAGTCGCAACTCTCCAGGCCGGCTGCCTCGAGCGTCGGCTGGAGGAGCCCCATCTTGCGCCGCATCGCGGCCGGCTGGAGGCGCCGGCGGCGGACCTGCCGGTCGAAGAGCGCTGCGGCGTGCTGCAGGGCGGCCGAGATGGCAGCGGGCTGGATGTCCTGGAGGCGCACCGGCAGGCCGGCCTTGTCGGCCATGACCTGGGCGATCCCGCCGCCCATGACGCCGGCGCCGAGGACGGCCGGGCGGCGGATCGGGAGCGGTGGCAGCGCGTCGGCGGGGCCATCCTTCTTGGCCGCTTCCATGAGCCCGAAGAGGTGGATCAGGTTCTTGGCCGTCGGCGAGGTCGCGAGCACGCGCACCGCCCGAGCCTCGGCGTCGAAGCCGGCGAACGGCCCTTTCTCCACGCCGACACGCACCACTTCGAGTGCCGCGAGCGGCGCCGAATAGCGGCCCTGGGTAGCGCTCGCCGTCCGCTTGCGTGCCTGATCGAACAGGAACCACCGTCCCGCGGGCCCTTCGACGAGAAGCCGCTTGAGGCCCCCGGGCGGCCTGCGAGAGGGGCGCCGGCGCCCGACCTTTCCGCGCGCGAAGTCGCGCACGTGATGGAGGAAGCCGGCCTCGGGGTAGAGCGCGTCCGCCAGGCCTATGCGCAGCGCCTGCCTGGCAGAGACCGCCTTCCCAGCCAGGATGATGTCGAGCGCGGCGACCAGGCCGACCCGGCGGGGCAGGCGAACGCAGCCGCCCCAGCCCGGCAGGATTCCGAGCTTGATCTCGGGCAGGCCGATGCGCAGGTCCTCGCGGTCGGCGATGACGATGTAGGTCGAAGCCAGGGAGAGCTCGGTGCCGCCACCGAGGCAAGTCCCAGAGACCGCCGCGACGGTGGGGAAGGGAAGGCTCTCCCAGGAGGCGAAGAGCCGGTGACCGTAGCGCGAGCCGTTTTCGGCATGCTCGGGATCGGTGACGCCGGCGATCTCCGCGACGTCGGCGCCGGCGATGAACATTCCGGGCTTGGGCGACACCAGCACGAGGCAGCCGATGTCGTCCCGGCCGGCCAGCTCGACGAGCAGTTGGTCGAGCTCGGCGAGCGCTTCGCGGGTGAAGATGTTCGCCTTCCTGCCCGGCAGATCGAAGGTCAGCGTCGCGAGGTGGTCCTCTCCGACCTCGAGGTGGAACGCCTGCGCCATCTAGTGGGCGCCTCCGGCATCGCCGGCGGCGTAGAGGCGGTCGAGGATCGCCTTGTACTTGACGTTTATCACCCGGCGCTTCACCTTCAGCGTCGGGGTGAGCTCGCCTCCTTCCAGCGTGAATTCGGCCGGCACCGCCTCCCAGACGCGAATCTGTTCGTAGCGCGCCAGGTGCTCGTTCACCGCCTCGATCTCGGCTTGCAGGATGGCCCGCAGCCGCGGGTTCTGCAGCTGCTCTGCGATCGTCCCGCCGAGCCGCTCGCTTGCGGCCCAGGCCTTGAGGACTTCGAAATCAGGCACGATGATCGCGGCAAGATACTGCCGGCGATCGCCGATCACGACCGCCTGCGAGATCCAGCGGCGCGCCTTGAGGGCGTTTTCGATCGGCGCCGGGGCGATGTTCTTGCCGTAGGCGTTGACGATGAGCTCCTTCTTGCGGTCGGTGATCACCAGAAAGCCGCCGTCGTCGAGATGGCCGATGTCGCCGGTGTGGAACCAGAACCAGCCCTCGCCGTCGATCGCCTCGGCGGTGGCTTCGGGCTTGCCGTAGTAGCCGCGCATGGTGTTCGGCCCGCGCGAGAGGATCTCTCCATCTTCGGCGATGCGGACCTCGATGCGCGGCATCGGCCTGCCGACCGTGCCCAGTCGCGTGGCGCCGCGCGCATTCACCGAGATCACCGGCGAGGTCTCGGTCAGGCCGTAGCCCTCGTAGATCGGAATGCCGGCTCCCCAGAAGAACTCGGCGACATCGCGTCCCAGTGGGGCGCCGCCCGACATGGCGAAGACGAACCGGCCGCCCAGACGTTCGCGGATCTTCGAGAAGACCAGGCGATCGGCGATCTTCACCTTGAGACCCGCAGGCGCGAACGCCAGGCGCTGCGGCAGCGCCTCGCGGCCCACTCCCATCGCCCAGTGGAAGATCCTCGCCTTGAGGCCGCCCGCTGCGGTGGCGTTCTCGAGCACTCGCGCCATGACCTTCTCGTAGACCCTGGGCACGGCGACGAAGACGTGCGGCTTCACTTCGAGGAGGTTCGCCGCCACGGTCTGCACCGATTCGGCGTAGGCGATGGTGATGCCTTTGTAGAAGAAGCAGTAGTCGACCAGGCGCTCGAACGAGTGCGACAGCGGCAGGAAGGAAAGGGCGGTGAAATTTCCCTCGAGACCCAGCACCTCGCACCCCGTGACGGCGTTCGAGACCAGATTGTCGTGGGTCAACATGACGCCCTTCGGGTCGCCGGTCGTGCCGCTGGTGTAGATCAGGGTGGCGAGGTCCTCGGGCTTGGCGTGCGTGGCCATTTGCTCGATCCAAGCCTGATCGGCTCCGGCGCCGCGCGCCATGAAGTCTTCGAGACTCTCCACTCCGGCGTCGTCGCCGCCGCCCGGAGCGTCCGCGTCACTCCCGGCGCCCGCTGCGCCGGCGTCGATGGCGACGATGTGTTCGATCGCGGGCATCTCGCCGCGCACCGCCAGGAGTCCTTCGAGCCGCTCGCGCCCCTGGACGAAGAGGACTTTCGAGCCGCTATCGCGGGCGACGTAGGCCGCCCCCTCGGGGAGCAGGGTCGGGTAGATCGGCACCAGCGCCGCGCCGACACAAAGGGTCGCGAAGTCGACCGCGGGCCAGTGGGGGCCGTTTTCGGCCATCAGCGCGACGCGGTCGCCCGGGCGCACGCCGCTTTCAACCAGCGCCTTGGCGATCTGCCGCACCTGCCGCGCCAGCTCCTGGGTCGAAACCGCGACATAGCGGCCGCCGACTTTGTGCATCAGGCAGGCTGGCTTGTCGAAGCCAGCGACGACGAGAAAGAGCTCGGAAAGCGTACGAATAGCCATGAATTCGACTCCTTCGTGAGGCTTTTCGGATTGTACCGGAGGAAGCGCTTGACCGGTCAGGCGTCGCGAAGGTATTCTCCCGACTCTTCGCGGAGTTCCTCCGCAATCCGTCGCGATCCCGAGGCGACGGCTGTCGCAGCGCTTCAAAACGGGGCGTAGCTCAGCTTGGTAGAGCGCACGGTTCGGGACCGTGAGGCCGGAGGTTCAAATCCTCTCGCCCCGACCATTTCCCTCCTCTGTTTCCCCTTTTTCCAGGGAATTCGCAGCGCATCCGCTGGTAGGATCCGGTCCAAATTCAGGCGCCGGGGAGCCGACATGAGCGGATTGGCAGCGTTTTTCGAGCAGGCGAGGAGCGGGTTCTCCCGCACCTTCTGGATCGCCAACATCATCGAGCTCTTCGAGCGCCTGGCCTACTACGGCTCGAAGGCGATCCTGGCGGTCTATATCGCCGAGCAAGTCGGCCTCGGACCCGGAAAGGCCGGCTTCCTGGTCGGCAGCCTGTTCAATACCCTGCTCTATTTCCTGCCGCCCCTCGCCGGCACGGTCGTCGACCGCTACGGCTTCAAGAAGAGCCTGCTCGCCTGCTTTTCGATCTTCAGCGTCGGCTACTTCCTGATCGGCCTCGGCGGCCTGCCGCAGGGCAAGCCGCTGGTCGACGCGCTCGGCGGGGCGACCTACATGATCGTGGCGTTGGTGATCACCGCGATCGGCGGCTCGCTGATCAAGCCCTCCATCGTCGGCACCGTCGCCCGCACCACGACGCCGGAGACCAAGTCGCTCGGCTACTCCATCTACTACACCCTGGTGAACCTGGGCGGCGCCATCGGTCCGCTGCTCGCGCTGCAGGTGCGCGAGAACCTCGGTATCGCTTACGTCCTGGTGATGTCCTCCCTGGTCAGTTTCTGTCTCATCGCCGGCACGCTGTTCTTCTTCCGCGAGCCGCCGCGGCCGGCGGACGCGCCGCCGCCGAAGTCGATGGCCAAGGTCTTGGCCGACATGTTCACGGTCTTCCGGGATCTCAAGTTCATGACCTTCCTGGTGATCTTCTCCGGCTTCTGGATCATGTTCTGGGAGATCTTCTACGCCCTGCCGTTCTACGTCCGCGACGTTCTGCACTTCGAGAAGTTCGAGATCATCGAGACCGTCGATGCCTGGACGATCATCCTGATCACCATCCCGGTCACCGCGCTCGCCAAGCGGTTGAAGCCGCTCTCGGCGATGACCCTCGGATTCGCGATCGCGTCGGCGTCGTGGTTCCTGATGGGAGCCATCCCGACCCTCACCGTGACGATCGCGGCGATCGCGGTCTATTCGATCGGCGAAGGGCTGCAGGCGCCGCGCTATTACGAGTACGTGGCCGACCTCGCGCCCAAGGAGCAGGTGGGGACCTACATGGGCTTCGCCTT
>JBGARM010000200.1:0-5834 GCA_044230215.1 Thermoanaerobaculia bacterium
GTCCTCCCACGGCAGGAAGTCGTACCAGTTCATCCAGATGGCCCCCGCCGTGCGTTCGATCGGCGCTTCGCGCACCAGGGCGAGGTAGGCGATCGAGATGCCGCGCGGTCCGCCGAACCGTTCGCGCGGATCGCGGAAGCGGTTGCCGAAGGTGTAGAGCTGTTCGACATAGCCGAGCTCGACCCCGGTCTGCTCGCGCACCCACCCGCTCAGGGCAAGCTCCAAAGTGCGGTCCTTCTCCGGATCGAGCGGCCCGGACGGCAGGGCGAGCTCGCTCGCCGCCGCGGGGTCGTCCGTCCGGTCGACCGCCAGCAGACGAGGCTCCTCGTCGGTCACCGCGACGATGACGGCATTCAAGCCGATCTCGATCGTCGTCTTGGCAGTCATCAGGCGGGTTCGCCGACAGCGGAGAGCGAGAGCGCCGGATCTTCGACCAGATCGCGCTCGAAGACCGCGCCGAAGTGCTCGCGGACGCGCGCGGCGACCTCTTCGAGGGCCGGCGAAGCACCGCACTCGCGGGCGATCGAGGTCATCTCGACGGAAGGCATGCCGCAGGCGACGATGCCGCCGAAGAGCGCCAGGTCCGGGGCGACGTTCAGAGCGAAGCCGTGGGTCGTCCGCCAGCGCGACAGGTGGACGCCGATCGAGGCGATCTTCCTCGTTCCCGTCCAGACGCCGATGCGATCCCCCTCGCCGCCAGCGGCGGCGACGCCGAAATCGCCGAGGGTGCGCACCAGGACCTCCTGCAGATCACGCACGTAGCGCCGGATGTCGCGCCGGTCGGGGTTGAGATCGAGAATCGGATAGCCGACGAGCTGGCCGGGTCCGTGGAAAGTCACCTGCCCGCCGCGATCGGTCGGCTGCACCTCGACGCCGTGCTCCGCGAGCTCCTCGGCGCTCCACAGGACGTCCGCCGCGGTGGCGTTGCGTCCCAGCGAGAAAACCGGATCGTGCTCGAGCAGGAGCAGCCGCTCCGGCCCCTCGCCGCGCCGCAGCGCCTCGCGGAGCTCGACCTGCAGCGCCGCCGTCGCGCCGTAGGGGACGCGTCCCAGGAAGCTCCAATGCGTGCGCCGGCAGACAACCACGCCCTGATTCTAGTCTGGAGGACCGCCGGTCAACGCTGCAGCACCGGCGGCTGGGTCGCCGGGACCGCAGGAAGCTCGACACGGACGGTCGTCCCCTTGCCGGACTGGCTGGTGATTCGGATGCGGCCGCCGGCCTCCTGGACGATCGAGCGCACGATCCACAAACCGAGGCCGGTGCCCTTGCCGACGGCTTTGGTGGTGAATTCGGGGTCGAAGAGTCGGTCGAGATCCGCCGGCGGGATGCCGACACCGCTGTCTTCGACCTCGAGTACCCAGGCTCGGCCACTTTCGGCCCGCGTGCGCAACTCGAGCCTGCCGCCGTCGGGCATGGCGTCGCGGGCGTTGGCCGCCAGGTTCAACACCACCTGTTCGATCTGCCCGTCGCGCAGGGCGACGGCGAGGCCCGGCGCACCGAAGATCTCGGCGAGCTCGATCGACCTGCCGACGAGCGAGCGCAGCAGGCCGGCGACCTCGGCGAGCGCTTCGTCGGCGACGATCGGCCGGATCTCCTGCGGCCGGCCGCGGCTGCGCTCGAGCAGCCGGCGCAGGAGGTCGGCGGTGCGGCGCGCCGAGCGCTCGATCTCCGTCGCGTAGCGCTCGAGCTCGCTTCCCGCCGGGAGGGCGGCGAGCAGCAGCTCGCAGTAGCCCAGGAGCGGCGTCAGGAGATTGTTGCCGTCGTGCGCGGCGCCGGCGAGCAGGCGGCCGAGGCCGGCGAAGTGACGGGCCTCGGTGAGCAGCGCCGCATGCTCCACCGTCTCGCGGCGATCGCGCAGTAGCACGGCTCGCATGCGCCCGCTGCCGTCGCGGACGCCGGCGCGGCGATGAAAGACGCGCACTCGCATGCCGAGCCGGATATGCGAGCCGTCCGGACGCTCGAACTCGGCCGGCAGCTCGTGCGCCGAGAGGATCGCGGGGTCGGGCTTTCCTTCGCCGGTTTGGGCCCACCGCAGCGAGCCGAACGGCGCGCCGTCGAGGTCGGCGTCGGCGAGCCCGAGGAGCTGCCTCGCGGCCCGATTCCAGCGCCGGATGACGCGCTGCTCGTCGACCAGCAGCAGGCCGTCCTCGACGAGGTCCCAGACTGCCGCGAAGCGCTCCTCGAGGTCGAGCAGCTCGAGGCGCCGCTGCTCGGCCGCGCGCCCGTGCAGCGCGACCTCGGCGGCCAGCCGCACCGCGCGCACCAGACAGTCGGCGTCGAGCTCGTGCACCAGCACGAAGTCGCAGGCGCTCGCCGCCATCGCCGCCTGGATCACGGCCTCGTCGCCGCGGCCGGCGAGAACGACTACCGGCGAGAGCCCCTCCGGCCCGGCGAGCGAACGCACCAGCCGCACCACCTCGCGCTCGCCGATCGTCGCGCTCGCCAGGCCGATGCAGGCCGCACCGCGCTCGCGCAGCAGGCGCAGCCGTGCCAGGGCCCCCTCGACCGTGGCCGCTTCCAGCCACTGCGTGCGGGTGGAGAGCTCGACCTCCGAGGCGAAGGCGCGCACGGCCCGCCACTCCGCGGGACTCAAGCCCACGCCGATCAGCACCGTCTCGCGGTCGCTGCCGTCCGCATCGCGCGATGCCAGCTCTCGCTCCAGTTCCAAGTCGTGTCCCCCATGGAGACCGGATCAGGTCTCTCTACTTAGATAGTTGCTCGAGGGGCCGGAAACGTGACAACGCGGACAGAATCTTTTCGTACGCCGGAAAATTGCCGTTCCTTGTCACGTTTCGAGGGGGGCAAAGCAACTATCTAAATGAGAGGGCCACTCCAGCCACAGAGGCCGGACCGTCGGACCCTCTCGTCAGGAGTTGTTCATGTCCCGCATTCGCCCCGTCTTCGCCGCTGCCGCCATTGCCGCGCTCCTCCTGGTCGCACTACCGGCCCCGGGAGTGGCGCAACGCCTTGCCCAGGGGGCCTCGGCGGCAGGTGAAGCACAGTCCTTCGGCGACAGCCTGGCCGGAACCTTTCTGACCTGGGGGCGAGGAGCCTTCTCCTGGCTCCGGGCGCTCATCGCAGCCGAGCACGGCACCATCGTCTACACCCCGGTCGCGCCGCCGAAGCCGTAGCGAGTCCGACCCTCCCGGGGGGGCGATGAAGCTCGGCGCTCTCGCCCCTGGCGGAATCTCGCAGTAAGCCTCGACGGACGCGGCAACCGCTGACGGTGTTACACTTCCGCCAGCGAAAGCGCAGCCGAGGCCACTGTGAGCGCACTCGATCCGGGCCGCATACAGGACGAACTCCCCCAGCTGATGGACCGGCTGGCGTCGGAATTCGCTCGCCTCCTCAGCTATTTCCGCATTCCGCCTCAGGACGCCGAAGACCTGCTGCAGGATGCGCTGGTGTTGTTCATCACCAAGCGCTCGCAGATCGTCACACCCGACGCCTGGCTGGTCGGAACGCTGCGCTACCGCTGCCTCCTCTACTGGCGCAAGCGCCGGCGGCGACTCCTCGAGGCCGTCGACGAAACGCTCCTCCTGGAGCTCGCCGGCGGCAGTTCTCCTCGCCAGGAAAACGACGATCTCGCCCGCGACCTGTCTGGCGCCATCGGGCGGCTTCCCGATCGCTGCCGTTCGCTGTTGCGTCTGCGCTACGGACTCGGCTGCGACGATCCGGAAGTCGCCCGCCGGCTGGGCTACAGCCCGACCGGGATTCGCAAGATTGCCCATCGCTGCCTTTCGGCGCTCACCCATCAGATGGTCGCCGGCGGGTATCCGACGCCGACGGCGATTCCGGCGGCTCCGCACCCAGCGCCTCAGCCAGGAGTCGAGTGAACGAACCCCAGCCCATGCCCGACTGCAACTTCGACGGCTCCCTGCTCGCTCGCTTCGCCGACGGCGAAACCAACCCGTCCGAACGTCGAAAGGTCCTGAAACACCTGCTTTCCGGCTGCCCCACCTGCCGCGCCGCGATGGCACCGAAGATTCGCCTCATCGGCGACGCCCGGCCGAGCGAGTTCTCGATCAGCCGGGTGCTCGCCAATGTCGCCGACCTCGAGCATCAGATGAATCAAGAGCGGGCGGTGGCGGCGGAGCAGCTGCGCGATTTCCTGCGCCATCCGACGGCGCGCCAATGGACGCTCTTGCGCAACAGCAGTCGATTCGACACCTGGTCGTTCTGCGAGCAACTGCTCGATTGCGCCCTGCAGGCGATCGCCGACGATCCCCACCAGGCGCTCGAGCTCTCCCGGATGGGCGTCGCGATTGCCGAGCGCCTGCCCCCCGAGAGCTACGGCGAACGCCTCGTCGAGGATCTCCGGGCGCGCGCCTGGGGGCGGACGGCGAACGCCTTGCGGGCGACTTCCGACCTCGCCGGGGCCGAGCAGGCGCTCGCCACTGCGGCGCGCCATCTCAAGATGGGTTCCGGCGAGCCACTCGAAGAGGCCGAACACCTTTACTTCACCGCCTCGCTGCATCGCGCACAACGGCGGTTGGACGAGGCTCTGCGCGCGATTCACCGCTCGCGTCGAATCTACCGGATGGTCGGCGACCGCCATCTGGAAGGCCGCTCGATGATGTGCGAGTCGACGATTCAGGACCTTCGCGGCGAGGTCGAGAAGTCGATCGAGCTCTGCCGGGAGGCGATGACGCAGATCGACGCTGGACGGAACCGGCGGCTGGCATTCGCCGTACACCACAACCTGGTTTGGCAGCTGATGGCCGCCGGTAGGTCGGCTGAGGCGCTGCGCGAGCTCGAAGCCATTCGTCCGATCTACTTCGAGCTCGGTGACCAGATGGTGATCTTGAGGTTGCGCTGGATGGAGGCCCGACTGGCCAAGGATCTCGGCCGGCCGGAAGAGTCCGAGCGTGCCTTCCGTGACGCGCACGAAGGCTTCGTCGAAGCCCGCATTCCCTACGAAGCCGCTTCGGTAGCCCTCGATCTCGCCGTGTTGCTGGCCGAGCAGGGCCGGAGGCAGGAGCTCAAACTCCTCGCCGCCGAGCTCATCGCAGTGTTCCGGAGCCTGGGCGTCGCACGCGAGGCATTCGCGGCGCTCACCATCTTCGAGCGCTTCGCGCAGGAAGATGCCGTCACGCTGAGCCTGCTCGCCGGGCTCAGCCGGTACTTCTCGCAGGTCCGCAATCAGCCGGACCTGCGATTCGACCCCAACAGCCTCTAGCGGAGCTTCACAGGTAAGGCTCGAGCTCCGGCCAGGCGTCGGACTCGAGCATCTTCTTCACCGAATTCATGAAGTGATCGGCATCGGCGCCGTCGACCAGACGATGGTCGTAGGTGATGCCGAAGTAGGACATGACGCGGATGGCGATGGTGTCGCAGCCGTCGGCGTCGGTCATCACCATCGGCCGCTTCTCGATCGCGCCTATCCCGAGGATCGCGACCTGCGGCTGGTTGATCACCGGCGTGCCGAAGAGGCTGCCGAAGACGCCCGGGTTGGTGATCGTGAACGTTCCGCCCTTGAGCTCGTCGGGACCCAGCTTCTTCGCCCGCGCGCGGTCGGCGAGATCGTTCGCCGTCTTCGCCAGTCCGAGCAGGTTCAGCTGATCCGCGTTGCGGATCACCGGCACCAGCAGCCCCCAATCGAGCGCCACCGCCATGCCGATGTTGACGTCCTTCTTGAACACCACGTTGGTGCCGTCGATCGAGGCGTTCACCTTCGGATGCGCACGCAACGCCGCGGCGACCGACTTGAAGATGAACGGCATGTAGGAGAGCTTGGTGCCGTTCATCTTGAAGAACTTGTCCTTCGCCCGCGCCCGGATCCGGTCCACCTTGGTGAAGTCCATGTGGAAGACCGTCGTCACGTGCGCCGAGGT
>JBGARM010000201.1:0-5817 GCA_044230215.1 Thermoanaerobaculia bacterium
GGCGATGGCCGAGAGCGCCTCGGGGATGCCTTGCCGGATGAGATGGGCCGGTGCCGGATGATTGGTCAGCACCGCCGTCGTGATCTGCTCGACCGAATCGCCGGTGAAGGCGCGCCGGCTCGAGAGCAGTTCGTAGAACACCACGCCGAGGGAGTAGAGGTCGGCGCGGTGATCCACGCCCTCGCCGAGCTCCTCGCCGCCGGTGTCGCCCGCGAGGCGCTCGACGATCGCCCGCACGCACGCGTCCGCCTCGTCGCCGGTGAGGGTGCGGTCTGCGGCACGCAGTTCCATCCGGAGAAGAGCGGCGAGGCGGGGCTGCGCCTGCTGCGCAACTTTCTCGACCTCTCGCGCGAGGAGGCGGCGTGCAGCTGATCCCGTCGATCGACCTGCGGCGCGGCAAGGTCGTGCGCCTGGCGCAGGGGAAGGACGAACGCGCCACGGTCTACGCCGACGATCCACTCGAGGTGCTGGCGCGGTTTCAGGACGCCGGCGCCGAACGCGTCCACATCGTCGATCTCGATGCGGCGTTCGGCGAGCCGCGTCAGTCTGCCCTGCTGTCGCGGGTGGTTGCTGCGGCGAAAGGCGAAAAGCTCCAGTTAGGGGGTGGCTTGCGGAGCGGCGACTTGCTGCGCGCCGCCCTCGACAGCGGCTTCGAGCGCGTCGTCGTGGGCTCCATGGCGGTCGACAGCCCGGAGGCCTTCGGGGTCTGCGCGGCGGCTCATCCCGGGCGCCTCATTCCCGCTCTCGAAACCGAGAACGGAGAATTGCGCAGCGCCGGCTGGCGGTCAGGCGCCGGCCTCGGACTCGCAGAGATGCAGCGCAGGCTGTTTCCATTTTCCGGTCTTTTTTTCGAATCGCTGGTCACGGATATCGCCCGCGACGGCATGCTGTGCGGACCGAATCTCGACCTCGCAGTGAGCGTGGCGCGCGCGCTCGGAGTGCAGGCGATCGTCTCGGGGGGAGTTTCGGGCGCAGGGGACGTCCTTGCTGCCGCGGCGCATGCCGAGGTCTCGGGCGTGATCGTCGGGCGGGCGTACTACGAGGGCAGGATCGATCTGCCCGCCGCCCTCGGGGCGTTGCGCGCTGGGCGCGCCGGGGTGCCGGCATGAGCAGCGCTGCGACGCTGCCACACAGCGGGCTGACGGCGCTCGCCTGCCGGATCATTCCCTGCCTCGACGTCGCCGACGGCAGAGTGGTCAAGGGGGTCCGCTTCGAGGACCTCGAGAGCTTCGGCTCGCCCGCCGCGGCGGCGCGGCGCTACTGTGACGATGGCGCCGACGGCGCCAGCGGTGCCGACGAGCTCGTCTTTCTGGACATCGCCGCGTCGCACGAGCGCCGCGGCCCGGCGTTGAAATGGGTCGAGGAGGTCGCCGAGAGCGTGTTCGTTCCCCTTACGGTCGGTGGCGGTGTGCGCACGCTGGCGGACGCGCGCGACCTCCTCGCCGCCGGCGCCGACAAGGTGGCGCTCAACTCGGCGGCGGTCGCGCGGCCGGAGGTGCTCACCGAGCTGGCGGAGCGTTACGGCAGCCAGTGCGTCGTCTTGTCGGTGGACGCGCGCCGGCGGCCGCCGGGCGCCCGTCCGGGTTGGGAGGTCGTCGTGCAGGGCGGCCGCCAGGGGACCGATCGGGACGTCGAGGAGTGGATCGAGGAGGGGGTCGCGCGCGGCGCCGGCGAGCTTCTGCTCACCAGCATCGATCGCGACGGCACCGGCGAAGGTTTCGATTGCGGCCTTCTCGCGGCGGTGGCCGCGCGGGTGAACGTGCCGATCATCGCCTCCGGCGGCGCCGGCCGGGTGGAGGACTTCGCGGCGGCGCTCGCCGCCGGCGCCGCCGCCGTGCTCGCGGCCGGTCTCTTTCATCGCTCGGAGCGTTCGGTGCCCGAGCTGAAGCGTTACCTGGGATCGCAGGGTTTTTCGGTGAGGGGGGTGTCGTGAGCATCGACTCGGCGGTGGCGGATTTCGACGCGACGAATCTGCGCTACGACGCAGCAGGGCTGTTGCCGGTCGTGGCGCAGGACGCTTTCACCGGACGGGTCCTGATGCTCGCGTGGGCGAACACCGAGGCGGTGACGCGGACGATCGCGACCGGCGAGGCCCACTTCTGGAGCCGCAGCCGGCAAGCGCTCTGGCGCAAGGGAGAGACCTCCGGCAACATCCTGCGGGTCTTGTCGATCGAGCAGGACTGCGACAGCGACAGCCTTCTCCTGCGCGTCCAGCCCGCCGGCCCTGCCTGCCACACTGGCGCCACCAGCTGCTTCGATGGCGAAGGGGAGTCCTGCAGCGGGCTCGATCTGGGCGCCCTCGAGCGCATCGTCGCCGCGCGCGCGGAGGCGGATCCCAGGACGAGCTACACGGCGCGCCTGGTCGCCGAAGGCATCGAGCGCATGGCGCAGAAGGTAGGAGAAGAGGCAACCGAAGTCGACATTGCCGCGCTTACAGCGCACCACGCTCGAGATCCGGAGCGCGAAGAGACCGGTAAAGGAAATCAGCCAGACACGCAGCGACTGGTGGAAGAGGCGAGCGATCTGCTGTTCCACCTGGTCGTGCTCCTGCGAGCGAGTGGCGTGACGACCGCCGACCTCGCCCGCGAGCTCTCCACGCGCCATCGCCGCCGGACGGAGGGCGCGGCATGAGGAAGGTCACGCCGCATCTGCGCGAGCTCCTGGCGGAAACGGTGACGCCGCTCGCCGTCTACCAGCGGCTGAAGGCGCTGTCGCCGGTGCGCTTCCTGTTCGAGAGCGTCACCGGCGGCGAGCAGGTGGCGCGCTTCAGCTTCCTCGGCGCCGCGCCGCGCGAGATCTATCGCCTCTTTGCCGATCGCCTGGAAGTCGAACGCGACGGCCGCCGGGCCGACCTGCCCGGCGCGCCGCTCGCGGCGCTGCGGGCGCTGGTCGAGGGCTACACGACGCCGGAGCTGCCGGTGCCGTTCGCCGGCGGCTTCGTCGGCACCTTCGGCTTCGACCTCGTGCGTCTGGTCGAGCGCATTCCCTCGCGACCGCCCGATCCGTGGGGGCTGCCGGTCGCGATCCTCGGGCGCTTCGACGAGGTCATCGTCTTCGACCACGCGCAGCAGCGCCTGCTGCTCGTCGCCAACGAGATCGAGGGCGAGACGACCGCGGCCGAGGCCGAGCGGGCGCTCGACCGGCTCGAAGGGGCGCTGGCGCGCGACGTGCGGGTGCGCGCGATCCGCCTGCCGGAAGAGCGTCCCGATCTCGACCGCGCGCCCGAGGCGAGCCTCTCCGGGGCCGACTTCCGGCGGGCCGTGGCGGCCGCGAAGGAGCACATCCTGGCCGGCGACATCTTCCAGGTGGTGCTGGCGCGCCACTTCCGCCTCGCCTCGGAGGCGACGCCGGAAGCCCTCTACCGGGCGCTGCGGCGGGTGAATCCCTCGCCCTACATGGTGCTGCTCGAGTTCCCGGAGGTGGCCCTGATCGGCGCCTCGCCCGAGATGCTGGTCAAGAAGACCGGCGACCGCCTGGTGACCCGGCCGATCGCCGGCACCCGGCGCCGCGGCGCCGATGCCGACGCCGACCGGGCGCTCGCGGCGGAGCTCCTCGCCGACCCGAAGGAACGCGCCGAGCACGTCATGCTGGTGGACCTCGGGAGGAACGACCTCGGCCGGGTGGCCCGCCCGGGCACGGTCGCGGTGACGAGCTTCCTCGAGGTCGAGCGCTACTCGCACGTGCTCCATCTGGTGTCGAGTGTCGAAGCGGAGCTCGCGCCGGGGAAGACGGCGCTCGATGCGCTGCTCGCCGCCTTTCCCGCCGGGACGGTCTCGGGAGCGCCGAAGATCCGCGCCATCGAGATCCTCGACCGTCTCGAGCCCGAGTCGCGCGGACTCTATGCCGGTGCGACTGGCTACCTCTCCTTTTCCGGAGATCTCGACACCTGCATTACGATTCGCACTCTCGTCGCCAGAAAGGTGAACGGCCTGTCGGAGGTCTCGGTGACCGCCGGCGCCGGAATCGTCGCCGATTCCGACCCGGGCCGCGAGGAGCAGGAGACCGAAAACAAGGCCGCGGCGTTGCTCGCTGCGGTCGCCCTCGCCGAGGAGCTCGAACGATGATCCTGGTGATCGACAACTACGACTCGTTCACCTACAACCTGGTTCAGCTCCTGGCCGTCGCCGGCGCCGACCCGAGGGTGGTGCGCAACGACGCGGCGACGGTCGACGAGCTCCTGGCGATGCGCCCGGCCGGGATCCTGCTCTCGCCCGGCCCCGGCCGCCCCTGCGAGTCCGGCGTCTGCGTGCCGCTGCTCGCCCGGCGGCCGGACTTGCCGATTTTCGGCGTCTGCCTGGGGCACCAGGCGATGGGGGAGTCGTTCGGCGCCACGGTCGACCGCGCGCCGGTGCTGATGCACGGCAAGACCTCGGCGGTGCGGCATGCGGGCGAGGGGATCTTTGCCGGCGTGCCGAATCCGTTCGAGGCGACGCGCTACCACTCGCTCGAGGTGCGCGAAGAGACGCTGCCGGACGAGCTCGTAGCGATCGCCTGGAGCGACGATGGCATCGTCATGGCGCTGCGTCACCGCGTGCTGCCCTACTGGGGGGTGCAGTTTCATCCCGAGTCGGTCCTGACCGTCGCCGGTCCGCGGATCGTCCAGAACTTCCTCGCCGTCTGCGCGGCCCGCGCGGCAGCGGCCGCTGCCGAGGCTCCGGTCGGCGGATGAGCCAGCCGGCGCACCTCCTGCAACGCCTGCTCGACCGCGAGGACCTCCGGCGCGACGAGGTGGCGGCGCTCTTCGGCCGCATCATGGACGGCGAGCTCGCCGAGAGCCAGATCGCGGCGCTGCTGATCGCCTTGGCGATGAAGGGCGAGACCGCGGACGAGATCGCCGGCGCCGCCGAGGCGATGCGGGCCCGGGTTCGCACCGTTCCGCACGCCGCCGAGGGCGTCATCGACACCTGCGGCACCGGCGGCGACGGCCGGGGGACCTTCAACATCTCGACCGCTGCGGCGCTGGTCGCCGCGGCGGCCGGGGCGACGGTCGCCAAACACGGCAACCGCGCCGTCTCCTCGCGCTCGGGCAGCTCGGATCTACTCGCCGCGCTGGGTCTGCCGCTCGAGGTCGCACCCGAGACTTCCGGCCGCCAGCTCGAGGAGATCGGCATCGCCTTCCTCTTCGCTCCAGCGCACCATCCGGCGACCCGGGCGGTCGTCCCGGTGCGGCGGGCGCTCGGCGTGCGGACGATCTTCAACCTGCTCGGACCGCTCACCAACCCGGCGGCGGCGCGGCGGCAGCTGATCGGCGTCTACGCCCGCGATCGCGTCGAGCCGGTGGCGCGGGTCCTGGCCGCCCTGGGCTGCGAGCACGCCCTGGTCGTGCACGGTGCCGACGGTCTCGACGAGATCACCACGACGACGATCACGCATGTCGCGGAGGTGCAGCTGGGGACGGTGGTGACGTACGAGCTCTCTCCGGAATCGGCCGGTGTCCGCCGCGCGGTGCCGGAGACCCTCGCTGGCGGCAGCCCGGAGGAGAACGCCGCTCGATTGCTGGATGTCCTGGCCGGCCAGGTCGGACCGATCACCGACATCGTCGCTCTGAACGCTGGCGCGGCACTCTACGTCGGCGGCAAGGCCGCCTCGATCGCCGCTGGAGTCGAGATGGCCAGAGCCGTGCTTGCCTCCGGTGCGGCGCATGCGAAACTCCAGGCGCTGAAAAGCTTCCAGTAAAGGAAAAGGCCCCTCCGGGCTTCAGTGACGGAGGCGCGGCGCCTGCCGGAGGAAGGGATTCGAGCATCGCAGGGCGCGAGATGGGAGGAGAGGGGCCCACGAGCGCCCGAGAAGCGCAGGATCCCTTCCTCCGGGAGGTGA
>JBGARM010000202.1:0-5798 GCA_044230215.1 Thermoanaerobaculia bacterium
CAGGAGAGGGACACCGCGAAGGCGCGGGCGCTCCTCACCGGCGTCCAGCGCCAGTGGGACGAGATCGGCCGCATCTTCCCGCGCGACAAGGAGCGCGCCCTCGACGACGAGCTCCGCAAGATCGAGCAGGCCGTGCGCGCTCGCGAGGACGCGGACTGGAAGAGCAACAACCCCGAGACCAAGGCTCGGCAGAGCGACATGTCGCAGCAGCTGCACGACGCGATCGCCAAGCTCGAGGCCGCGTCGAACGCATGACTGTGCGGCCGATCCGCCTCTTCCCAGACCCGATCCTGCGTCAGAAGACCGAGGAGGTCTCCGCCTTCGACGACTCGCTCGCGCGCCTGGTCGCGGATCTCAAGGAAACGATGTACAGCGCGCCCGGGGTCGGCCTGGCTGCCCCCCAGATCGGCGACCTGCGCCGCGTCGCGGTGGTCGACGTCGATCCTTCCGGGCCGCGCTCCGATTTCCAGGTGCTGGTGAATCCGCGCGTCGTCGAGCGCTCCGGCGCCGAGACCGACATCGAGGGTTGCCTGTCGATTCCCGGCTTCACGGAGCGGATCGAACGTCCGTTTGCCGTGCGGGTGGCGGCGCAGCGGATCTCCGGCGAGGCGGTCGAGATTGCGGCTGAGGGTTTCTTCGCCCGCGTGCTCTGCCACGAGATCGACCACCTGGAGGGGATTCTCTTCATCGACCATCTGCGCGGCCTGAGGCGCCAGCTCGCGATGCGCAAGCTGGGCAAGCTCGGTTACGCCAAAGAGATTCCCGCCGCGGGCCCTGGCCGGTAGCGAAACGAGAGGAGCCGCGTGGAGCCGAGAGAGGTCAAGTTCTTCAACACGCTGGGCAGGCAGCTCGTAGTGTTCGCGCCGCTCGAGCCCGGCAGGGTCGGGATATACACCTGCGGGCCGACGGTCTACAACACGGTCCATATTGGCAACCTGCGGACGTTTCTGTTCGAGGATCTGCTCTGCCGCTCCCTGCGCTTTCTCGGCTATGAAGTCACGCAGATCATGAATCTCACCGATGTCGACGACAAGACGATCCGCGGCGCAGCCGAGAAGGGTCTCCCGCTCGACGTCTATACCGCGCCGTTCATCGCCGCGTTCGAGGCCGACCTCGCGACGCTCAATGTGGTGCCGGCGGCGGCCTATCCGCGGGCAACGCACTACATCGACGGCATGCAGGCGATCATCGCGCGGCTGCTCGCCGCCGGCTACGCCTATGAGAGCGACGGCTCGGTCTGGTTCCGCATCGCCGCCGACGACGACTACGGCAAGCTCTCCGGATTCAGGAAGGACGAGGCCCGGGTGGGGGAGAGGGTCGCGAGCGACGAGTACGAGACCGAGGATGTGCGCGACTTCGTGTTGTGGAAGGGGGCGAAGTCCGGCGAGCCCTCCTGGCCCTCGCCCTGGGGCCCGGGCCGGCCGGGCTGGCACATCGAATGCTCGGCGATGAGCGCCGCCTTCCTCGGCGAGACGTTCGACATTCACTGCGGCGGCATCGACAACCTCTTCCCGCACCACGAGAACGAGGTCGCGCAGAGCGAGTCGGCGAACGGCAAGCCGTTCGTGCGCTACTGGCTGCACTCGGAGCACCTGATCGTCGACGGCCAGAAGATGTCGAAGTCGCTGGGGAACTTCTACACCCTCGGGGATCTCCTGGCGCGCGGCATCTCGCCGCGCGCGCTGCGCTATCTGCTGATCTCGGTGCACTACCGGCAGAAGCTCAACTTCACCTTCGCCGGCCTCGACGCGGCGCGCGCAGCGTTGATCCGACTCGACGACTTCATCGATCGGGTCGTTCATGCGCCTGTGGCTTCGCAGAAGGAAGAAAAGCTCCCAGTAAAGGTAGAGACCTTGCTGGCTGGGTTCTCCGCGGGTCTCGCGGACGACTTGAACGTCTCTGCGGCGTTGGCCTCGCTGTTCGACTTCGTGCGCGAGGTGAACGGGATGATCGATCGTCGGGAGCTCGGTTCCGGCGATGTGGAGCGCGTGCTGGCGGCGTTGCGGCAGGTCGATTCGGCGCTCGGGGTGATCTTCATGCCTTGGGGCGCGGCTGCCGCTGGCGCCGGGGACGCTTCGCCTTCCCCCTCCGATACCGAGATCGAGGCGGCGATCGCTCTGCGGGTGGCGGCGCGCGCCGCGCGCAACTTCGCCGAGTCGGACCGCATCCGCGACGATCTCGCGGCGCGCGGCGTGGTGCTCGAAGACTCGCCGCAAGGCACGCGCTGGAAGCGGCGGTAGGCGGAGAGGGCCGCCCTCCGGCGACGATGAGCTCCGGCCTCAAGGGCTTCGGCGACCTGCCGCACACGCATGCGCGGGGGGCGGCGGGGGAGGAGGCGGCGGAGGGGTTCCTGCGGATGTCGGGTTATCGCGTCGTCGCCCGCAACGTCCGCACGAAGGCGGGCGAGCTCGACCTCGTGGCGCTCGACGGCGAGACGCTCTGTTTCATCGAGATCAAGACCCGGGCGACAGCGGAGTACGGCCGGGCGATCGAGGCGGTCGGTCCGCAGAAGCAGCGCCGGCTGGCGAAGGCGGCGCTCCTGTTCCTGGCCAAGAACCGCTCGGAGCGCCCCTGCCGCTTCGACGTTCTCGGGCTCGACCGCGGCCGCGACGGCGCCTGGACCTTCACTCTGGTGAAGAACGCCTTCGAAGCGCCGGTGCTGCATCCTTGACAGCCCGCGCAGCCGTTCGCTATCGTCCACAGGCCCGAGCGGGAATAGCTCAGTGGTAGAGCACAACCTTGCCAAGGTTGGGGTCGCGGGTTCAAGTCCCGTTTCCCGCTCCAATTTTTTGCCTTCGTTTTTGCCTCAAAGAAGGCCGCCTTCGGGCGGCCTTCTCCCTAAGGCGACGTAGCCAAGTGGTAAGGCAAGGGTCTGCAAAACCCTCATTCGCCGGTTCGACTCCGGCCGTCGCCTCCACAGTTTCCCTCCCCTGCCGCAACGTCAAAGCCCCGTAGCGCTTAGATGCAAGGTGTCCTCCCTCGAGGACGCCCGCGTGCGCCGCCCGCACCCAGCCACCGCTTCGCCTACAATCCACCCCAGCCGGAGTGGCGAAATGGCAGACGCAGGGGACTTAAAATCCCCCGGCCGCAAGGTCATGCAGGTTCGAGCCCTGCCTCCGGCACCATGGTCTCCTGGTTTCCTTGTCGGAGACTCCCGTCCGGGCTGAGGCGATTCGCGCTTCGGTCCGCCAACAGATTTTCACTTCGCGGCCTGGGTTTCGGGCCGGAGGCTGGAGCGCGCGGATGCAGACGCCTCAGAATCACTTCCTGGTGGCCGAGTGGCGGCGTCTGGGAGCGCAGGAGCAGAAGGAGCTCGCCCGGGACATAGCGCGCGCGGTCTTGCAGGGCGCCGTGGGTCGACCCGAGGAGGAGGAGTTGGCGCAGGCGCTTCGATTTCGGGCGGCTGCGTTACGCCGATCTTCGGAGGAGAGCCTTACGGCGGCGATACGCACGAGTCTGGTGAGGCTGGCAGCGCGTCCGTTCCTCGACCTCTTGGTGCAGGTCCACTTCAGCTCGCGTGCGGAGGTGCTGTCGCGCACCTACGATCTGCTGGGCGTCGAGCACGCTGGGGTCGAAGTCGAGGATCCGGTGCTGAATGCTCCCTTGGATGAAAGCCAGGTGCGCGCTGCCTTCTCCAGCGTCGCGTCGTCCCCGGACTCCGTGCGTCTGGAGCTGTGCCTGGTGGTGATGAGCCATCTCTGCTCGCCCGCCTGGCAGGCGGGAGTCGCCGCCGCCCTCGACGCCCTGCGCCACTCCGGCAACGCCTCGAACTGAAAAGGGTCCGAGTCCGGCAGTGGCAGCCCGTTGACCCTGCGAATTGCGGGTACGCCCTCCTCGGGCGGCGTCGAGGGCCATTCGGTGCGCACCGGTTTCGTTTCAGCCCGGGAGTCACTAGGATGGACCGCCTCGAACGCCGGAGCGCCGCGGCGCCCCGGGAATCAAAACGCTGGGCGTGACGACATCCAGGAGAACGACATGGGCGACAAGGGCGGCAAGAAAGACAAGGCGAAGAACGACAAGCAGAAGAAGAGCGGCCAGGACAGCAAGAAGAAGGACAAGAAGAAGTAGCGCCGATTCGCGCTGGTCGGTCTGGCAGTAGGGTTCAGGTAGGTCCGATCCGAGTGCCAGCCAGTTGTCGGCTCCACCGGGGCCCGAACGCAAGGAAAGGGGGCCGCTCTCGCGAGCGGCCCCCTTGTAGTTCACGTCGCCCGACAATCGTCAGCGGCGACTCCCCAAGTCAGCTGCTACTTTGCGGCCGGGGTATAGCTCAGATCGGGACGGTACTGGATGAGCTCGCTGTAGAGCCGTTCGGTGCTGCCGCGGACGACGTCGAGAAGAGCGGTCGCCTTGATCGCGCCCATCGATTCGGTCAGGACGGAGAGCAGACCCTTCTCGGGCGGCGCAAAGTCGGCGAAGCTGTTGCGTCGGGTCGAGAGGACATAGTGCGGTCCGTCGCCAGGTGGTCTTGTTGAGCTCAGCGGTGATCGTTTCGAGAGCGTCCTCGAAGCGCGGCACGTCGGCGATCCGGACGTAGTAGTGGACGAGCTGCGAGTACTTCGACGGTCCGGTCGCGCCCGGCTCATTGCGGCTGGCGGCGCCCATGTGAATCCAGTAGCCGTCGGAGCTCGACTCGGTCGCGGGCCCGGAGGTCTTCGCGATATCCGCGGCGTCCATCACGTCGAAAGCCTCGCGGCCGTCGAAGTCCTTCCAGTAGTGGTCGAACGTCCCGGTGATGAAACTGCCGGCGCGGTCGCCGTTGATGATCTCCCACGTGTACCAGCCGAGAGCGTCCTTCTGCTGCTTGTGGAACTCCATGTGCTTCTTGCGTCCTTCGGCCCAGGCGGCGCCGGCGCCCGGCTTCACCTTCCAGACCGAAATCTGGCAGACCTCCGGACTCTTCTGCGCCAGAACCGGCGCCACACTCAGCAGAGCTGCGCCCACCACGACACACATCGCCTTACGCATGACTTCAACCCCCCATCGGAAATGGAACGCCACCCTACGCCCAAAAGACCGTCCAGGCAAATATCGAGGGCTCCCGGTCGGGCTACCCGGACGGGCGGGTGGAGTCGCTCCGGGCAGGTGTACAAGGAAAGCGGGGGGATTTCTCAGCTCGGAGGGTCAGCCCATGAGGCTTTCCCGGAATGCCGCCTCCTTTCGCCTCCTCGTCTCGGTCGTTCTCGTCGCATCCTGCCTGCCACCCGCGGTGGCGCAGATGCTGGGGCCGGAGTTCCGGGTCAACACCTACACGACCGACTCCCAGATGTACGCCGATGTGGCCGCGGACGACGCTGGCGACTTCCTCGTCACCTGGAGCAGCCGGCCGCAGGACGGCTCGGGCTGGGGCATCTTCGCGCAGCGCTTCAACAGCGCCGGCGTCCCTGCGGGTGCCGAGTTTCGCGTCAACACCTACACCTCGGCCTACCAGCGGCATTCGAAGGTGGCGGCGCTCGGCTCGGGCAGTTTCGTCGTCGTCTGGGAGAGTCAGCAGCAGGACGGCTCGGGCTACGGCGTTTTCGGGCGGATGAGCCTCCCCGGCGGCCCGGCGCCCGGGGAATTCCGTGTCAACTCGTACACGATTCTCGACCAGAAGTCCGCCGCGGTCGCGGCGACCGGCCCGGGAACCTTCGTTGTGGTCTGGAAGGGCGAGTTCCAGGTCAACAGCTACACGACGAGCCAACAGGATGATCCGGCGGTGGCGGCCGAGAGCTCGGGCGATTTCGTCGTGGTCTGGACCAGCTGGGACCAGGACGGCTTCGACGGCGGCGTGTTCGGACTACGGTTGGCGGCGTTGGTCT
>JBGARM010000203.1:0-5738 GCA_044230215.1 Thermoanaerobaculia bacterium
CCCGTCGGCGAGCGCACCGCGCAGCGCGCTCTCGAGCTCGCCGCGCAGCCGCTCGCGCGGCGGCCGGAAAGCGCCGACGCCGGGCAGCACGATGCGCTGCGCGGCGCGCACGGCCTCCGGGTCGGAGGTAATCTCCGGCCGGCCGCCGGCGGCGGCGAGCGCGCGCACCACGTTGCCGAGGTTGCCGACGCCGAGATCGACGACGGTCGTCGTGTCGCTCATCCGACCAGTGTCCCTTTGGTGCTCGGCACGGGCGCGTTCGCCTCGCCGCCCTCCCGTTGGACGATCGCCTGGCGCAGGGCGACGGCGACCGCCTTGAAGCAGGCTTCGGCGACATGGTGCGGATTGCGCCCGGCGACGACGGTCAGATGGAGCGTGAGCCGCGCGCGGTCGGCGAAAGCCTGGAAGAAGTCGGCCACCAGCGTCAGCGGGAACTCCCGTGTCACCCAGACCTGCTCGAGCTCCGGCGGCGCGCTCCAGACGAAGTAGCCGCGTCCGGAGAGATCGACCACGGCGCGCGCCAGCGCCTCGTCGAGCGGCGCGTAGGCGTGCGCGAAGCGCACCACGCCGCGGCGATCGCCGAGCGCCGCGGCGAGCGCCTCACCGAGAACGATCCCGCAGTCCTCCACGGTGTGATGCAGATCGACGCCGGTGTCGCCCTGCGCCGCAAGGCGCAAGCGCATGCCCGAATGGACGGCCAGCGCCTCCAGCATGTGTCCGAAGAAGCCGTTCGGCACGGCGATCGAGCCTGCATCTGCGGTTCCCTCGAGATCGAGCTCGAGCTCGATCGTGGTCTCTTTCGTCTGGCGTCGGATGTTCGCGCGTCTCATCGGGGCTCCCGCAGCGAAAGGCTTTCGGTAAGGGAAAGATGCTGACCCAACGTCTGTGCCACTGCCCGCAGCGCGGCGCCGGTCCCGATCGAGAACCGCAGGCAACCCTCGAGGCCGGGGCCGCCGGAGACGTCGCGCACTCGAATCCCGCGCTGCGCCAGCGAGTCCTTCACCAGCAGGCTTCTTTGCTTTTCGTTTCGAATCAGCAGGAAGTTGGCCTCGGAATCGAAGACTTCCTCCTGGTTCGTCGCCAGCAGCGCGCGCCATTGCGCGCGCCGGGCGACGATCAGTCGGACGCGACGCTCGACGAGCGCAGAATGTTCGAGCGCCAGCTCGCCGGCGATCGCCGCGGCGTGCCCCAGGTTGTAGGGCAGCTTGACCTTGACGATCTCGCGCACCAGCTCCGGCGCCGCGAGGAGATAGCCGAGGCGGAGGCCGGCGAGCGACCAGGCCTTGGAGAAGGTGCGGAAGATCACCAGGTTCGGGTGGCTCGCGAGGAGCGGCCGGTAGTCGTGGCGGCAGAACTCGCCATAGGCGTTGTCCACCAGCAGCGGCGCGTCCGCGGCGGCGAGCTTCGCCGCCCAGCGGGCGATCGTCGCCGGCTCGATCGCCTCGCCGGTCGGATTGTTCGGCGAAGCGACGAGCACCGGCCGGCGCGGATCGCGGTCGATCTCGCGCTCGAGCTGCGCGAGCGGCAGCGCGAGGTCGGCGCGCGGCCCGACTGCCCGGTACGCGGCGCCCGCCTGCAGGGCGAACACCGGGTAGAGGCCGAAGCTCGGCGCGAGCCCGAGGATCTCGCGCCCGGGACCGCCGACCGCAGCCAGCGTCGCCGCCAGGAGCTCGTTCGAGCCGTTGCCGACCAGGATCCCTTCCGCGCTCCAGGCGTGGGCTTCGGCGAGGCGCTGCCGCAATCGATCGGCATGGAAATCGGGATAGCGCGCCCACTCGCGACCGACCAGGCGGCGCGCAGCCTCCTCCTTGATCCTCCGCGGCAGCTCCCAGGGCACCTCGTTCTGGTCGAGCTTGAAGCGGCAGGGGGAGAGATCGAGCGTGTAGGCGCGGAGCGCGCGCACCTCCGGCCGGGCGAAGCGGCTCATCGCGCACCTCGCTTCCGGCGAGCCGCCGCCGCCGCGTGCCCAGGGAGCCCCTCGGCGCGGGCGAGCTCGACCGACGCCGCAGCGCAACGGTCGGCGGTCGCGGCGCCATGCACTTCGAGACGGTGGGTGCGCCGGCGGAAGTTCTCGACCGAGAGGCCGGAGGCGAACCGCGCCGTACCGCACGTCGGCAGCACGTGGCTCGGCCCGGCGACATAGTCGCCGAAGACCTCCGGCGTCCGCGCGCCGACGAACACCGCTCCGGCGTTGCGGAAGCTCGCCGCCCGGGCCTCGATCCCGGTACCGACGAGCTGCAGATGCTCGGGCGCGATCTCGTCGGCGAGCGCGATCGCGGCATCGACATCGGCGACCAGGAGAGCGCCGCCGTAGGCGCGCAGGGCAGCCAACGCCGTCTCCGCCGTGGCGAGCGCCGGGAGCTGGCGCGCGATCGCCGCCGCGACCGCCCGGGCCAGCTTGCGCGAGGTTGTGACGAGCAGCGCCGCGGCGCGCGGATCGTGCTCGGCCTGCGCCAGCAGGTCGGCGGCGACCCATTCCGCGTCGGCCTCGTCTCCGGCGACGATGACGACCTCGCTCGGCCCCATCAGGCCGTCGATCGCCACCGCGCCGGCGACCAGCCGCTTGGCGGCCGTCACCCAGGCGTTGCCCGGACCGGCGATCGCATCAACCCGGCGCACCGACTCGGTGCCGTAGGCGAACGCCGCGATGGCGTGCGCGCCGCCCAGACCCCAGATCTCCTCCACTCCCAACCGCTCCAGGGTGTAGCGCAGCACCGGCTGCTCGAGATAGGTGCGCGCCGGTGTGGCGACCGCGATCTCCCCGACGCCCGCCACCCGCGCCGGCACCACCGTCATCAGCGCGGTCGAGGGATAGCTCGCCCGGCCGCCCGGCACGTAGAGCCCGACGCGAGCGAGCGGTCGCGCGACTTCCGCCAGCGTCACGCCGGCGCTCTCGACGACGAAGCCTTCGCCGCCTGCCGCGAGCTGCGCGCGATGGAATCTTTCGACGTTCTCGATCGCGAGCTCGACCGCGGCGCGGATCTCCGGCGCGACCTCCGGCCAGCCGCGATCCGCGGCCAGGGGAGCGAGGCGAAGGGCGGCGATCCCGCCCGCCGCGAAGCCGTCGTAGGCGCGCACGGCCGCGAGCAACGCAGCATCGCCGCCCTTGCGGATACCGCCGACGATCCGGCGCACGGCTCTCTCCACCTTCGCATCCAGCACCGTCGCGAGGCGCAGCCCGATGCGCCGTCGCAGACTCCGGCCCGCCGCACTCTCGGCGTCGAGGACTCGCAGGGCGCTCACGCCATCGACCGCAGCGCGTCTCACGCCATCGACCGCAGCGCGTCTCACGCCGCGACTCCCGCGCGCTCCAGGCGACCGAGGAGATCGGTCAACTCGGCGCGGCGCAACTGCCAGGCGGCGCGATGCACGACGAAACAGGGGGCGATCGCGCGCACCGGCGCGAGCTCGGCGAGACCGTGCGCCCGCAGCGTCGAACCGGTCTGCACGATGTCGAGGATGAAGTCGGCGAGCCCGACCAGCGGCGCGAGCTCGATCGAGCCCGACAGCTCGAGAATCTCGGCGCTCCAGGGCTGGCGCTCGAGAAAGCGCTCGGCGGTGCGCGGGTACTTGGTGGCGAGCCGCACCTGTTCGCCGGCGAGCGGGAGGGGGCGGCCGATCGGGCCGATCAGCGACAGCCGGCTGTGCCCTCCGGCGAGCTCGAGCGGCACGAGCAGGTCGCCGTCGACCTCGTCGAGCACGTCACGGCCGACGACGCCACAGTCAGCGACTCCGCGCCCGACGTAGAGGGGCAGATCGCGGTCCTTGAGCAGCAGCACCTCGCAGCCGACCTCGGGGAAGGAGTGCCAGAGGCGACGCGAGCCGCGCGCCGCATCGCTGTCGAGAGCGGAGAGATCGAGGCCGCCGGCCGCGAACGCCAGGAGCGCCGTTTCGAGATTGCGCCCCTTGGGCAGCGCGAGGCGGATCACCGCCGTGCCTCCAGCGCCGGCAGCTCGACGAGCGCGTCGAGGCGCAGTGAGAATCCGACCGCCGAGACAGCGGCGCCGAGCTTGCGGAACAGTGCATCGTAGCGCCCGCCGGAGGCCACCGGTCGCGCCCGGCCGGGCAGGTAGGCGCGCATGACCAGGCCGTCGTAGTAGGGCCGGAAGTCGCGCGCCCCGGCATCGCGCGAGAAGCTCGCGAAGTCGGCGAACTCGGCCAGGTCGATCGTGACGCCGATCTGCGGCTCGCGGCGCGCGAGCTCGGCGCGCAGCGACTGCAGCGTCTCGAGCGCTGCGGCGCCGCGCTCGCCGAGCCGCTGACTCTCGCGCGGCACACCGTCGTCGATGCTCTCGGCGAGGGCCGCACCGATTGGCGCACCGCTCGGCGCGCCGCTCGCTGCGTTACCCGCCGCGCCCTGGCGCGCTGCGCTGCGCTCGCGTCGGGCGATCGCCTGCGCCAGCTCCGGCGCCCGTTCGGCTCCCGCCGCCTGCAGCAGCAGTTCGTCGAGGGCGCCGGCCAGCCCGAGCACGAGGTGGGCGCGGCCGCCGGTGGCGAGCGCGACGAGGCGAGCAAAGGTGAGGGCCGCCTCGCGCTCGAGCGCCGCTCCGCTCCCTTCGCTACCGAGCAGCTCGCCGCCGATCTGGTACTGCTCGACCTCGCCGCGGGCGCCGCGTTGCGGACAGCGCACGACGTCGCCGCGGTAGAACAGACGCAGCGGCAGCTCGAGCGCCGAAAGGTGCGGGGCGAGAAGCCGCGCGAGCAGCGGTTCGCCGCACACACGCCGTTGGCTCAGAGGCGGCGCACCTGCCCACCTCGCAGTGCCTGTTCCGGAACGATCAGCGGCGTCACTCCATGCCAACGGTTACCGAAGGCGGTGGTCTCCAAGGCCAGGAGCTCGCCGTCGCGATCGGCGAAGCGATAGAGCTCGGAGCGCACCGCCGGCTGCAGGAGGGGCTCGTAGGGCGCGAAGTAGTCGACGATCGGCAGCACCGCCTCGTGGAAGCCGCGTTCCTCGAGCGCTGTCGCGAGATCGGCTTCCAGCCGGCGCAGACGCGCCGCCGAGTCGAAAAAGAGCGCCGACACCCCCGCCGGCAGCGTGGACGAGAGTCTCAAAGGTCCTCCGTCGCGAGTCCCAGCGCCTGGCGCGCGATCGCCACCGGCAGATCCTGCCCGGTCATCGAACGGAACTGCGGAATCGCCTGGTAAAGCAGGACTTCGCGCCCGTCGATCGCGACGAGACCGCGCCGCCGGGCTTCGGCGACCAGCGGTGTCGGAGTCTCGCCGTAGACCAGATCGACCACCACGGCGCCCGGCGCGAGCCGCGCCACCGGCAAGGGCAGCTCGTCGGAGTTGCGCCGGCCGAGCGGCGTGGCGTGGACGTAGATCTCGAAGCCGTCACCTGGAGGCGCGCCGGCGGCGCCCTCAAGGACGAGCTGGGCGAGCGGCACGAACGGCAGACCGAGCGAGCGCGCTGCCGCCATCCCGCGCTCGGGTCCGCGATTGGCCACCGAGACCCTGGCACCGGCGACCGCGAGACCGAGCGCCGCCGCCCGGCCGGCGCCGCCGCAGCCGACGACGGCGACCTTCCTTCCGCGCGGCTCGACGCCGCGGGCGCGCAGCGCCTCGACCACGCCGTAGGCGTCGGTCGACTCCCCCTCCCACACTCCGCGTCGCGGGGTGAGGGTGTTGACCGCCTGCAGACGCTCGGAGAGCGGGCTCGTCGCGCCGGCGACCGCGAAGGCCACCTCCTTGTGCGGCGTAGTGATCGACAGGCCGCCCAACGCGAGGCCGAGGTC
>JBGARM010000204.1:0-5725 GCA_044230215.1 Thermoanaerobaculia bacterium
CCGGGATCGACACCAGACCGTAGGTCGAGCTGATCGCCGACGTCTCGATCGCCGCCGCGCGCGTGGCGCGCTCCGCGACGCCGCGGGCGCTCGCATCGTCGCCGATCTGCAGGTAGGCGTACTCGAGATAGTCGAGCGCGGGCAGCTCCTCCCCCGAGATCCGGCTCGAGCCCGAGCGGGCGGCGGCCGCGCGCTCCGCCGCCGCGGAGTCGAGGTTCGAGGCGATCGCTTCCGGCCAGAGGCCGAGGCGGACGAAGATGTGCGACGGCATGTGCAGCGCATGCGCGGCGGCAGGGGCGATGCGCGCGTAGCGGCGCGCCGCCTCGAGACCGAGATAGGCGAGCTCCGGCGAGTCGAAGGCGTGAATCGAGTAGTGGGTGATGCCCGGGTGGTTCGGGAGCTTCCGCAGCCAGCCCGAGAGGACCTCCGCCGCCTGCTTCTGCAGCGCGTGCGCCGGATCGGCGGGGGGCGCCGTGCCGAGGATCGCCAGGGCATAGAAGATTGCCGCCTCGGAGTCGTCCGGGAAACGGCGCGAGAGCTCTCCCATGGCGTCGCGGTAGCGCGCCGCCCGGGTGCGATGGTCGGCGGTCGCGGCGTCGCTCCAGAACGCCGCCATGGCGGCGGTGAAGCCGCGCTCGCGCTCGCTCACGCCGGCGGCGGAGCCGAGCTCGGTGGCGCGGGCGCTGGCGCGCGCCCCTTGCTTCAGCTCGTCGGCGGTCGGCGCCGCCCAGAGCGGGTGATAGAGGGACATGGCGATCCCCCACTGCGCCATGGCGCAGGCCGGGTCGTCGGCCGCCACGCGCTCGAACGCCTCCCGGGCCGTGGCGAACTCGAACGAATGCTGCAGCGCCACGGCGCGCTCGAACGCCGGCAGCAGCTCGGGCCGACAGCTGATCGGAAAGGAGACCTCGCCCAACTCTTCGCCGGCATGGCCGGTGTCCGCGGAAAGGCCCCCGGGACCTGCAGGGAGCAGGAGACTGACGACGACGAACAGGCGACGAACCATGGGACCTCCGGAGAGCATCGTTGTCAGGAACTACCGTGAAGATAGTGCCTACCGGCCAGGACGCGCAATCGACTCGCCCGCGGGCCGAGCACCGACAGGCTCAGCTGTCATAGCCTACGAGGATGCCGATTCCGACCCGACCCCGCTTCGCCTTCCTCTTTTCCCTTACTGGTCTTTTCGCGTTCCAGCTCGCGAGCGCGCTGCCCGCGCACGCGGGAGGCAACCCGCTTGCCGCCGAGATCGACCGCCGCGCGGCTGCGGGCGAAACGAAGATGATCGAATGGCGCCGCCACTTCCACCAGCACCCCGAGCTCTCCGGGCGCGAGGTCGAGACCGCAAAGTTCGTCGCCGCGCGCCTGCGCGAGATGGGCCTCGAACCGCGCACGATCGCCGGCACCGGTGTCACCGCAGTCATCGAGGGCAAGCTCCCGGGGGCGACGATCGGCCTGCGCGCCGACATGGACGCCCTGCCGGTCGCCGAGCAGGTCGACCTGCCGTTCAAGAGCGTCGCCACCGGCACCTATGAGGGCAAGAGCGTGCCGGTGATGCACGCCTGCGGCCACGACACCCACACCGCGATGCTGCTCGCCGCCGCCGAGGTACTGGCGGGTCTCCGTGACCGCCTGCCGGGCAACGTCGTGCTGCTCTTCCAGCCGGCGGAGGAGGGCGTGCCGGTCGACGAGGGGATCGCCGGCGCCGAGCGCATGATCGCCGAAGGGGCGCTCGACGCGCCGAAGGTCGACGCCGTCTTCGGCATCCACGCCTTCGCCGGCCTCGAGAGCGGCATCGTCGGCTACCGCCACGGCTCGATGCTCGCGGCCGGCGACCGCTTCCAGATCGACGTCGTGGGCAAGCAGGCGCACGGCTCGAAGCCGTGGTCCGGAGTCGACCCGATCGTCGCCGGCAGCGCCATCGTCACCGCCCTGCAGACGCTGGTGTCGCGCGAATCCGATCTCACCCACGAACCGGTGGTCGTTACCGTCGGGCAGTTCGAGGCCGGGGTACGCAACAACATCATCCCCGACCGCGCGCGGCTGGTCGGCACGATGCGCACCTTCGACGAGGCGATGCGTGCCGATCTCGAGAAGCGGATGCAACGGATCGTCGAGCACGTCGCCGCCGGATACGGCGCCACGGCCACGGTGACCTTCGACCCCGGCTATCCGGTGACGGCGAACGACAGCGCGTTCGTCGACGAGCTCCTGCCGACGCTCGAGCGGGTGGCCCCCGGCCGGGTGCGCGAGGTGCCCAAGATCACCGCCTCGGAGGACTTCTCGCTCTACGCCAACCGGGTGCCGGGCGTCTTCCTCTTCCTCGGCGTCACGCCGAAGGCCGACGTCGCCACCGCCGCGAGCAACCACTCGCCGCTGTTCTACGTCGACGAGCCGGCTCTCGCCACCGGCGTCCGTGCCTATGCGCAGGTCGCCGCCGACTACCTCTTCGCGCACGCGAAGGCGAAAGGACACTGAATGAGACTCCGACTCTTCGCCGTGCTGCCGTTCGCCGGCGCAACGCTACTCGCAGCGGTCGAGCCGGCCGCGCCTCCGCCCGCCGAGCCAGTCGCCGTTCTCACCCCGACCGAAACCGACGCCATCCTGCAGAAGACGGCGACCCTGCGCCTCGCTCCGGACCTTTCCCGCCTCACCCCGGGCGAGAAGGCAGCGGTCGAGCACCTGCTCCAGGTGGGGGGGATTTTCCAGCGGCTGTACGAGGATGCACGGCATCCGGCGGCGGAAGGCGAACGCAATCGGCTGCTCGACGAAGCGCGGACGCCCGGCGCCACGGAGTCGGACGCCGCGCGGCTCTTCCGGCTTTTCCAGGGGCCGATCGCCACCACGCTCGACAACCGGCGGATCCCCTTCCTGCCGGTCGCCGCGGAGACGCCGGGGAAGAACGTCTATCCCGAAGGCATCACCGCCGCCGAGGTCGAGAGCTTTCTCGCCGCGCACCCCGAGGAGCGTGCCGCGATTCTCGACGCCCGCACGGTCGTGCGCCGCGCGACCGCCGAGGCGCTGGCGGCCGATCTCGACACGCTGCAGCGTGTGCCACTCATCGCCGGGCTGCAGCCGTTCCTGGCAGCGAAGCTGGCGGATCTCGCCGAGCACCCCGATCGCGAGCGCCTCTACGCCGTGCCGCAGTCGGTCGCCTGGGCGCGGCCGCTGGCGACCGCCTACCTCGCGCTGCAGCATGCCGCCGATGCCGTCGAGGCGGACGACGCCGAGTTCTCGGGCTACCTGCGCAACCGTGGTCGCGACCTGCTGTCGAACGACTACGAGAGCGGCGACGCCGCCTGGGTGACCGGCCGCTTCGGTCGGCTGAACGCGCAGATCGGCTCGTACGAGACCTACGACGACGCGCTCTTCGGCGTCAAGGCGGTCCCGGGGATGAGCCTGCTTCTGCGCGACGAGGCAGCGACGGCCGAACTCGGCAAGTCGCTCGGCAGCCTGCAGACGATCGAGGACGCCCTCCCCTACGCGCCGCACAAGCGGGTGCGCAGCGAGATTCCGATCGGCGTCTACGAGATCATCGCCGACTTCGGCCAGGCGCGGGGCACGAATACCGCCACCAACCTGCCGAACGATCCGCTGTTCTCGCGCCGCTACGGCCGCATCATCCTGATGCGCGAGAACATCCTGAAGAACCCGGATTTGTTCGCCAACGCGGAGCGGCGCTGGAACGCGGCGATCGCACCCGACTCGCGCTCCGCGCTCGCCGCAGACGGCGGTGCGGGCGGCTTCCAGCGCACGCTCTGGCACGAGATCGGCCACTATCTCGGGCCGGAGCTGACGAGCGACGGGCGCGGCCTCGACCAGGCGCTCCAGGGGTGGGCGGACGCGGTCGAGGAGATGAAGGCCGACCTGGTGTCGCTGTTCGCGTTCGAGCGGCTCGCCGCGGCGAAGCTCGCTTCGCCGGAGCGCCTCGCTGCGGTGCGCGCCAGCGGCATTTTGCGGACTCTCAACGACAACCGGCCGCGGCGCGACCAGCCCTATCAGCTGATGCAGTTGGTGCAGTTCAACTGGTTCCTCGACCAGGGGCTGCTGACCGTCGACGCGAGCGGTCAACTGAAGGTGCACGACGCCAAGTACGCCGCAACGGTCGCGAGCCTGCTGCAGAAAACGATCGCGCTGCAGCTCGCTGGCGATCCGGCCGCGACCGAAGCCTTTTTCACCCGCTGGACCGACTGGAAAACCGACCTGCACGAAGCCATCGCCAAACGCATGCGCGACGCGCAGACGACGCGCTACAACCTCGTCCGCTACGCCGCGCTGGGCGAATAGCGCGGCGTTGCCGGCGCGGCGCCGGTTCAGCCGCGGGTCTTGGTCTCGGTGAAGACGTTCATCGCCGTGGCGATCATCGCGGCGACGTCGCCGACCGGCGCCGGGACGATCACCGTGTTGGTCGCCTTGGCGAGGTGCCCGAACTGGGTCACCCACTGTTCGGCGACGCGCAGCTGCACCGCCTCGCGGCCGCCCGGATTCTGGATCGTCTCGGCGACGCGGCGCAGGCCTTCCGCGGTGGCGCTGGCGACCGCCAGGATCGCCTGCGCCTGACCCTCCGCCTCGTTGATCTGACGCTGACGCGCCGCCTCCGAGGCTTTGATGACCTGCTGCTTCTCGCCCTCGGCCTCGTTGATGCGCGCGTCGCGCTCGCCCTCGGAGGTGAGAATCACCGCCCGCTTCTCCCGTTCGGCGCGCATCTGCTTCTCCATCGCCGACAGCACGTCCTTGGGCGGCACGATGTTCTTGATCTCGTAGCGCAGCACCTTGACGCCCCACGGCTCCGACGCCTTGTCGAGCTCGGAGACCACCTGGCTGTTGATGTGCGCGCGCTCTTCGAAGGTGCGGTCGAGGTCGATCTTGCCGACCTCGCTGCGCAGCGTCGTCTGGGCGAGCTGCGAGATGGCGAAGAAGTAGTCCTGGACGCCGTAGGAGGCGCGCTCCGGGTTCATCACCTTGAGGTAGATCACGCCGTCGACGCCGACCTGGACGTTGTCGCGGGTGATGCAGACCTGCTCCGGGATGTCGAGCGCCTGCTCCTTGAGCGACAGGCGGTAGCGCAGGACGTCGATGAACGGGAAGAGGAAGTGGAAGCCCGCGCCGAGGGTGCCGGCATAGCGGCCGAGGCGCTCGACGACGTAGGCCGACTGCTGCGGCACGACGACCGCGGTCTTGGCGATGATGATCAGGACGAGCAGCGCCAGGGCGACCGGGACGATCACCGACATGGTCATCAACGAGGCGAGCGGATTCCCCTCGGGCGCGGCCGCGAGGGCGAGGAGCTGCGGGATGTAGTTCATGGGTTTTCGGGCTCCAGGAGAAGTTGCAGGCCGTCCATGCCGACGACGCGGCAGCGCTCGCCGGCGGTGAGCGGGCGGGAAGCGGCGTTGCGGGCGTTCCAGCTCGTGCCACGCAGTTCCGCCTTGCCGACCGCGCCGGGGAGAATCGTTTCGACCGGCGTCGCGATCTCGCCCTGGAGCTCCTCGCCGCGCTGCGCCGCCAGGGGGAGCACGGCGCGCCGCCCGCGCTGCCCGAGGTCCCGTCGGATCCCGTGGCGGAGCTGACGGTGTGGGCCGAAGGGCACCTCCGCCACCTCCTCCGTGTGCGGACGCTCCTGCGGTCGACGATGTGCGAGCTCGAGGCGCATCCCGAGCTGTGTTCCTCCGCCCACGAGGGCCCCGCGCGGGTCGCGGCCGGCCTCGTCCGGTACCTCGACGCCCTC
>JBGARM010000205.1:0-5692 GCA_044230215.1 Thermoanaerobaculia bacterium
CGACTCCAATCCAGCCGGGGGGGCCCAAAAGGCCCCCCCGACGTCCTGCCGTGTCCGCTCTTCCCGCCGGCAGCCCCGGGTGGTCCCTACTCGTAACGCAGGGCGGCGGAGGGATCGAGAGTCAGGGCGCGCCGCGACGGCAGCCAGCAGGAGAGGAAGGTCACGCCCAGGGTGAAGAGGGCGATGAGCGCTGCATCGCCGGGCGCCAGGTGGAACGGCACGGCGCGCAGGAAGTAGATCGCGGCGATCTCGGGCCCGAACGAGATCAGCTCGAAGGTGTTCAGGACCCAGGAGATCGTCGCCGCCAGCGCCAGCCCCAGCAGGGTCCCGGCCGCGCCCAGCGCCCCGCCATAGAGCAGGAAAACCCAGCGCATGCGCTCGGGCGCGAGGCCCAGGGCGGCGAGGACGCCGAGGTCGCGCCGGCGCTCGCGCACCAGCACGACGAGGCTCGAGGCGACGTTGAAGGTCGACACCAGGACGATCAGACCGAGGAGCAGGAACAGCGCCGTCTTCTGCAGCGCGAGCGCCGCGAAGAGCTCGCGGTTCAGCTCCTTCCAGTCGGTCACCAGGGTGCCGTCGGGGGAGATGCCGCGGATCGCCTCGGCGACCGCCGGCGCGCCTTCGAGGTCATCGAGCACCACCTCCAGGCTCTCCGCGCCGCCCGGCGCCAGCGCCGCCACCGTCTCGCGCGAGGTGACCGCCCATTCCCGATCGAACTCGGCGAAGCCGGAGGAGAAGGTCCCGGCGAAGCGCAGCGTGCGGTAGACGAACTTCGGCGCCCCTTCGCCGACGGCGACGACGACCAGACGCAGGCGATCGCCCGGCGCGACACCGAGGTCGTGGGCGAGATCGACGCCCAGCACGACCCCGGGAATGCCGTCGGCGTCGGCGGCCAGCTCGGCGGCGCCGGCGGAGAGCAGGCCGGCGTCCGGGGCGGCCCCGCGCAGCGTCACTTCGGCCTCGCGGCGGCCGGTCGCCATCACCCCCTGCACGTAAGCGACGCGGTCGACCCGGGTGACCTCCGGCAAGCGGCGGATCGCCTCCGACAGGCGGCGCGCGCTCTCGCTGCGGTCGAGCGCCGGCGGCGGGTAGACGAGCACGGCGGCATTGGCCCCCACCAGCTTTTTCTGCAGGTCGCCGCGGTAGCCGGTCATCAGGGCCATGGCGACGCCCATGGCGGTGACTCCCAGGGTCGAGGCGGCGAGCGCCGCCATGGCGGTCGAGGAGAGCAGGCGGCTCCCCCGCCCGCGCAGGAATCGCAGGGCGAGGGCGGTGAGCAGTGACCCGCTGAGCGGCGTCAGAGCCAGAGCCGAGGGGGCGCGGACTACGGGCGGCGGCGCAGCGCTCACGCCCTGAGACTGCGCGTGCCGGCGGCGGCGACGAGAGCGAGGAACCGGTCGAAGAGCGGGCTCGCGTCGTGCGGGCCGGGATGCGCCTCGGGGTGGTACTGCACCGAGAGAATCGGCCGACCGGCGACACCGAACGCCTCCACCGTGCCGTCGTTGAGGTTGATCTCGGTGGCGACGCAGCCGGCAGGGAGCGAATCGGGGTCGACCGCGAAGCCGTGGTTCTGGCTGGTGATCGTCACCGCGCGGGTGGCGAGGTCGACGACCGGCTGGTTGCCGCCGTGATGGCCGAACTTGAGCTTGAAGGTCCGGCCGCCCATCGCCAGGCCGAGCAGCTGATGCCCGAGACAGATGCCGAAGGTCGGCAGCCCCAGGTCGGTGAGCTCGCGGACCGCCGCGATCACGTCGACGAGCGGCTCCGGATCTCCGGGACCGTTGGAGAGCACCAGGCCGTCGACGCCGAGGGCGCGCACTGTCGCCGCCGGCGTCCGGGCCGGAAGAACGGTCAGCCGGGCGCCGCGCGCGGTGAGCGAGCGCAGGATATTGGCCTTGATGCCGAAATCGTAGACCGCCAGATGGCAGATCTCTTCGACGCCCGGATCGACCGCGAGCTCGCGGACCGCGGCGCAGGTCACTTCGTCGACGAGCGCCCGCCCGGTCATCACCGGAAAATCGCGCACTTCGGCGAGCAATCCCGCGACGTCGCTGCGTTCGGAGGTCAGCACTCCGCGCAGGGCTCCGCGATCGCGGAGCTTGCGCACCAGGGCGCGGGTGTCGATGCCGTCGAGCGCCGGCACGCCGGCGGCCTGCAGGTCGGCGACGAGCCCTCCCTCGCTGGCGAAGTTCGAAGGCTCGCCGGTGAACTGGCGGGCGATGAATCCCTCGACCCAGATGCGCCCGGACTCGGCGTTGTGGCGGCTCATGCCGTAGTTGCCGATGTGCGGCTGGGTCATGACGACGATCTGCCCGCGATAGGAGGGATCGGTGAGGATCTCCTGATAGCCGCTCATCGCGGTGTTGAAGACGACCTCGCCGAAGCGCGTACCACGAGCCACGGAGCGCCCTTCGTAAACCGAGCCATCTTCGAGCACGAGCAGAGCGGGGCGGGCGGTGGTCATGGGCGGGACAGGTCCTCCTCCGGAGCTTCCGCCCGTATACTATCGCCCACATGGCCTTGAGGAAGACGCTCATGCGAAGACCGCTCACCCGCCGCAGGCCGCGCCTGTCGATGCTGGCCCTCGCCGCTCTGCTCGGGCTGCTCTCGGCCGGCAGCCTCGTCGCCTACACCGTCCACCTCAAGGACGGCTCCTCGATCGTCGCCAAGAAGAAGTACACGGTGCAGGGTGACAAGGCAATCCTCGTCCTGCCCTCCGGCACCGAGACGGCGCTCGCCCTGGCGGAGATCGACGTCGCCAAGACCGACGCCGCCAACCAGGACGACCTCGGCACCGCCATCGTCATCGAAAACGGCAAGGCGACCAATCTGACCCAGAGCGCACCGCCGCCCACCGGCAAACCGACGCTCAAGGAGCTGCTGCAGCAGCGCGCCGCCGCCCAGGGCGGCTTCCGCGACGCCGGCGCGGTGGCGCTCGATGCCTCGCCGGCGCCCGCCACGGCGCAGCGTCCGCAGGCATCCCACTCCGGGCAGGCGCCGCTGCGCGACGTGCCGCTGTCGACCGAGATCCGCACCTTCATTTTCGGCCGCGGCATCACCAGCCTCGAGGTGCAGCAAGGGGCGAGCAGCCGCAAGCCGCGTCTGGTATTCCAGACCTCCTCCGAGACCCAGGTCTTCCGCGCGATCCAGGCGAGCGCCGGGGCGCTGATCGAGGTGCGGGAGAAGTTCCCCGGTCAGGTGGAGGGGTTCGAGCTGATCTGCGACGGCCCCGCCGGCGGACGCGGCGGACGCTTCACCCTGACGCCGCAGCAGGCCGCCGACCTCGTCGCCGGCCGCGTCGATCTGCCGACGTTCTTCGTTCAGAACGTCGAGTTCTAGCCGCTCTAGAAGACGTTGCCGGTGCCGGACGGGTCGCGGGGGTCGACTTCCTCCGCCGCCGCGGTTTCGCCCATCTCTCCGCCGATGCGGACGAAACCCTCCACCCGCGCGCCGACCCGGCGCTCGAAGCGTCGGCGGTAGCTCTCGACCTCGCCGACCTCTTCGTCGAGGAAGATCCGTTCGACGCGGAAGAGCGGCACGAACATCGTCGCCAGGCCCAGCCCGGAGGCCTGCTGGCGGGCGAGCTCGGTCACCCACTCCTCGAAGCTGTCGAGGCTGATGCCGCGGAAGGTCACGCCGACCGTCTCCAGACGGTCGAGCGTGCCCCAGAACTTCTCGGTCGGGTTGACCAGATGGACGAGCACCAGCGCGCCGCGCCGGATGGTCAAGCGTGCTCCCCTTGCGAGAGCTCGACGAGGACGCCGCCGGCGCTCTTCGGATGAACGAACTGCACCCAGCAGCCGCCGGCCCCCGGTGTCGGCTCCGGCCGCAGGAGCTCGACGCCGGCGGCGCGCAACATGAGGTCGTCGTGATGGAGGTCGTCCGAGGCAAAGCAGAGATGATGGATCCCGGGGCCCCGCTTGGCGAGGAAGAGGGCGATCGGCGAGTCGACCGACGTGGCCTCGAGCAGCTCGATCTTCGCCTCGCCGCAGGGGATCATGGCGACACGCACGCCCTCCTGCGGCACCTCTTCGATCGCCTCCACGACGAGACCCATCGCCTCGTAGAAGAGCCGCGCCTCGGCGATCGAGGCGACCGCGATGCCGATGTGGTCGATGCGCCCGATCATTCGCACTCCTCCTTCCCCGGGCTCTGCCCGGAACGCCGGCGTTCGGCTGCGACCACACCCGAGAAGAGCTCCGCCGAGAGCGCATACGGGTCGATCCGCTCGGCGTGCCCGCGCTCGATGGCGCGCTCGAAACCGGCGTGCTGCTCGGCGGCGGCGAGCACGCGCTCCTGCAGAATCGTCGCTACGCGGAGCTTGAGCTGGGCGCGGCGGCGCGTCGCGAGCTCTCCGGAGGCCTCGAGATGGGCGCGGTGGCGCTCGACGGCGGCGAGGAGCTCGACGATGCCCTCGCCGCGGCTCGCCACCGTGCGCAGGATGGGCGGCATCCAGTAGGCCACCGGCGGCGGCGCGGCGCCGGAGCTCGCGGCCTCCTCCTCCGGCCCATGGTGGCCGGAGGGATCGCGCGGACCGGCCATGTGGAAGCCGCGGTGATCGGCGGCGGTGTGGTGCCCGTGGTGCCCGAGAGAGAGCATCATCTCCAGATCGTGCGCCACGCGGTCGGCGCCCTCGCGGTCGGCCTTGTTGAGCACGAAGATGTCGGCGATCTCGAGAATCCCCGCCTTGATCGCCTGAATGTCGTCGCCCAGGCCCGGAACCGCGACGACCAGCACCGTGTCGACGCTCGCGACGACGTCGACCTCGTCCTGACCGACACCCACCGTTTCGACGATCACCCAGTCGAAGCCGGCGGCGTCGAGCACGTCGCACACCTGCGCCGTGTGCACGGCGAGACCGCCCATGCTGCCGCGGGTCGCCATGGAGCGGATGAACACCCCGGGATCGAGGGCGATGGACTCCATCCGGATCCGGTCGCCGAGGAGCGCCCCGCCGGTGAACGGCGAAGTCGGATCGACGCAGAGGATGCCGACGGTCTCGCCGCGGCGCCGGCACTCCTGCGCCAGGCGGTCGACCAGCGTGCTCTTGCCGGCGCCCGGCGGGCCGGTGATGCCGACGACCCGCGCCCGGCCGGTCGCCGGATAGACCTTCCGCAGCAGCTCGGCCTGCGAGGGCCCGCCGCGCTCGACGATCGAGATCGCCCGCGCCACGGCACGCGTCTCGCGGCGGCGCAGGCGGTCGAGAAGGTCCGCGAGACCCTCGGCCGAGAGGTCCCGGGACGCCTGCCGGTTCATGCCGACAGCAGCTCGCGGGCGATGACCAGGCGCTGCACTTCGCTGGTGCCTTCGCCGATGGTGCAGATCTTCGCGTCGCGGTAGTACTTCTCGGCGCGGTAGTCCTTGATGAAGCCGTAGCCGCCGTGAATCTGCACCCCGCGCTCGCTGCAGAAGACCGCCGCCTCGCCGGTCATGAGCTTCGCCTCGGAGGCCTTGAGGGTCACCTTGCCAGTCTTGTCCATCTCGGTTGCGGCCGCCATCGTCAGCGCCTCGGCGGCGGCGATGCGAGTCGACATCTCGGCGAGCGCGAAACGGATCGCCTGGAACTCGGCGATCGGCACCCCGAAGGCCTGGCGGTCTTTGGCGTAGCGGACCGCGGCGGCGATCGCGGCGCGCGCCACGCCGCAGGCTTGCGCCGAGATGCCGATGCGTCCGCCGTCGAGTGCGATCATCG
>JBGARM010000206.1:0-5690 GCA_044230215.1 Thermoanaerobaculia bacterium
CGTGCTGTCCGAGCCGCTGGCGATCCACGGCATCGACGACGCCGAGAACCGCATCGACATGGGGACCAACTGCCTGCTCATCGAGGCCGGACGCGACCTGGTGCTGGTGGATACCGGGCTCGGCGCCAAGCAGGACGAGAAGTACCAGCGCATCTTCGCCTACGAGGAGGGAGCGCAACGGCTGCCCGAGGCGATCCGGGCGGCCGGCTTCGCGCTCGAGGATGTGACCCATGTCGTCCTCACCCATCTGCATTTCGACCACTGCGGCTGGAACACTCGGCTCGACGCGGCGGGCCATCCGGTGGCGACCTTTCCCAACGCGCGCTACTTCATGAGTCGGGGTGAGGTGGAGCATGCCCGCCAGCCGAACGAACGCGACGGGGCGAGCTACTTCCCGTGGAACTGGGAGCCGCTGATCGCGGCCGGCAGGGTGGAGTTGTTCGACGGCTCCTGCGAGATCGTGCCGGGGATCCGGGCCGAGAGGGCGCCTGGGCACAATGCCGACATGTGCGTCGTCACCATCCAGGACGGCGAAGCCCAAGCGATCTTCCTCGCCGATCTCGTCCCGACCTCGGCCCATGTGCCGATACCCTGGACCATGAGCTACGACCTCTATCCGCTGCAGACCCTCGAGTCGAAGCGCCGCTGGCTGCCGCGACTGGCGGCGGAGAACTGGCTGTGCGTCTTCGAACACGACGCGGCTCGGCCGCTGGGGCGGATCGTCGAGGAGAAGCCGGGTCGTTTCTCGGCCGTTCCGCTCTAGGTTGTTGCCGCCGCGCTGCAGCTTTGCCTCGGGCCGCCGCGCGCCGGCTTCGCGGGAGCGCCGCCCGCCGTCCCCGGTCCCACTAGGCTCGCTTCCCGGCGCCCCGCGGGCGGCCGCACAACTCGCCCCTCTCGGGGCTCAGACATGTGCGGCCGCTTTCCCGCGGGACGCCGACGCTCGCCAAGTGGGACGCTCGGGGTCCCTGCGCGGCGGCGCTCCCGCGAAGCCGGCGCGAGGCGGCCTGCCAGCGAAGTTCTGGCGCGGCTACCGCCGCAGGGGCCGCGCGGCTACCGCTTCGCGGTGCCCGCCGCGCGGGGTGGGTGCGTGGAAGGGGGGAGGCCTCTTCCGGTAAAGTCGGGGGGCGGTTGGGCCCTCGCGAGAACATTTGGAGGGGCACGACCCCCCTTTACTGAAAACAACGACGGCAGATCACTGTCGTGGGTCGAGCGTACGCGAGTCACCGGCGCTCGCAGTCGAAAGAAACAGGATCTTCGCCCTCCGGGCGCATACGGGAGTCGCAATGGCCACCGAAGTCGTGATGCCGCAGATGGGCGAGTCGATCGCCGAGGGGACGATCACCAAGTGGCTGGTGAAGGTCGGCGAGAAGGTGGAGCGCGACCAGCCGCTGTTCGAGATCTCGACCGACAAGGTGGACGCGGAGATTCCGTCGCCCGCCGCCGGGGTCCTGCTGGCGATCCACAACGCGGCCGGCGAGACGGTGCCGGTGAACAAGGTCGTCGGGCTGATCGGTGCGGCGGGGGAGTCGGCCGGCACCACGCCAGCCGCAGCGCCCGCTCCGGCTGCGGCCGCCGCGGCGCCCTTGGCCCCGTCGGCGCCGGTCGCCCCAGCGACGGCATCGCCCGCCGCTCCGGCCCCGGCTGCCAGTGCGCCTGCGCATGCGCCGGCCCCCCCGGCGCCGCAGGGTGAGTTCGACTACGACCTGGTGATCGTCGGCGGCGGCCCCGGCGGCTACGTCGCGGCGATCCGCGCCGGCCAGCTCGGGATGAAGGTCGCCTGCGTCGAGAAGGATCCGAAGTTCGGCGGCACCTGCACCCATCGCGGCTGTATCCCGACCAAGGCGTTGCTGCACTCGGCCGAGCTCGTCGACCAGATCCGCCACGCCGGCGACTTCGGCATCGTCGTGGGAGAGCCGGCGATCGAGATCGAGAAGGTTCACGCCTACAAGCGCGGCATCGTCGACAAGAGCGCTTCGGGCATCGAGTCGCTGTTCAAGAAATACAAGGTCGAGGGGGTGCGCGGCTACGGGCGCCTCAACGGCCCGCACTCGGTCGAGGTGACGGCGGCCGACGGCAGCCGGCGGACGCTCACCACCCGCTTCGTCATGGTCGCCACCGGCTCGGTGCCGCGCGACATCCGGGTGGCGCCGTCGAACGGCACGACGATCCTCAACTCGGACCACATTCTCGAAATGGAGCGCATCCCGAAGTCGATCGTCGTGCTCGGTGCGGGCGCGGTCGGCACCGAGTTCGCCTCGGTCTTCCGCTCGTTCGGCTCCGACGTGACCTTGGTGGAGATGTTGCCGCGCATCCTGCCGATCGAGGACGAAGAGGTCTCGAAGGAGCTCGAGCGCCAGCTGAAGAAGCGCGGCATGAAGGTGATGACCGCGACCCAGCTCACCAAGGCCGAAGCGCACGACGGCGGCGTCAAGGTGACGCTCAAACAGGGTGAGAAGGAGTCGGAGATCGACGCCGAGATCCTGCTCGTCGCCGTCGGCCGCGCGCCGGTGACCGAGGACATCGGCCTCGACAAGGTCGGGCTCGCCACCGAAAAGGGCTATCTGCAGGTGAACGGCGTCATGCAGACGTCGGTGCCGAACATCTACGCGCTCGGCGACGTGGTGCCGACGCCGTGGCTGGCGCACATCGCCTCGGCCGAGGGGATCCTCGCCGTCGAGCACATGCAGGGGATGCCGGTGCATCCGCTCAACTACGACCGCACCCCCTCTTGCACCTACTGCGAGCCCGAGGTCGGCAGCGTCGGGCTGACGGAAGCCAAGGCGAAGGAGCGCGGCTACGACGTCGGCGTCGGCAAGTTCAGCTTCATGGCCAGCGGCAAGGCGCGCATCCTCGGCAAGGCGCAGGGCTTCGTCAAAATCGTGCGCGACAAGAAGTACGACGAGATCCTGGGGGTCCACATCATCGGCCCGCACGCCACCGATCTCATCGCCGAAGCCTGCGTCGCCCTGCAGGCCGAGATGACCACCGAGGAGCTGATGCACACGATCCATGCCCATCCGACGCTCTCCGAGGCGGTGATGGAAGCCGCCCACGCCACGCTCGGACCGGCGATTCACTCATGAGTCTCGGTCCGCTGCACCCCTCGGCGGCCGCGCTGCAGGACAGGCTCGCGAAGAGCGCTCTTCCGCGCGAGCGCCAGCTCGAGCTCTACCGCCTGCTCAAGCTCAACCGGCTGGTCGAGGATCGTCTGATCAACCTTTATCGCCAGGGCAAGGTCGTCGGCGGCCTCTACGGCAGCCGCGGCCAGGAGGCGATCTCGATCGGCACCGCCTACGCCCTCGGCCCCGACGATGTCGTCGCGCCGCTGATCCGGAATCTGGGTGCGATGCTGGTGCGCGGAGTCTCGCCGCGCGAGGTGTTCACCCAGTACATGGCGCGCGGCGGGAGCCCGACGGGCGGCAAGGACTGCAACCTGCACTTCGGCGACCTGAAACGCGGTCTCATCTCGCCGATCTCGATGCTCGGAGCGCTGGTGCCGGTGATGGCCGGCGTCGGACTTGCATCCAAGCTGCAGCACAAGAGCTACGTCGCCATGACCTACATCGGCGACGGCGGCACCTCGACCGGCGACTTCCACGAAGGGATGAACGTCGCCGCGGTCCTGGGCGTGCCGCTGGTCGTCGTCGCTGAGCACAACGGCTACGCCTACTCGACGCCGACGGCCCGCCAGATGAAGATCAAGGATCTCGCGCAGCGCGCCGCCGCCTACGGCGTGCCGGCGCGCATCGTCGACGGCAACGACGTCCTGGCGGTCTACGAGGCGTCGCGGGCGATGATCGAAGCCGCACGCTCCGGCGCCGGCCCGCAGCTCCTCGAGGTCAAGACCTTCCGCATGAAGGGGCACGCCGAGCACGACGACGCCTCCTACGTGCCGCCGGAGCTCTTCGAGCAATGGAAGGCCAAGGACCCGATCGACCGCTTCGAGCGCCACCTGCTCGCGGGAGAGGTCGCATCGCAGTCCGAGCTGGATGCGATCGTCGCGAAGATCCAGGCCGAGCTCGATGCCGAGGTCGACTTCGCCCTGGCCTCGCCGATGCCGCCGCCCGAACGCGCCCGCGAAGGCGTCTACGCCGAAGGGGGCCGGGCGTGAGCGCGGAAACGAAAGAGATCACTTTTCTCGACGCCATCCGCCAGGGGTTGTGGGACGAGATGAAGGCCGATCCGACCGTCTATCTGATCGGCGAGGACATCGGCGTCTACGGCGGCGCCTTCAAGCTCACCGCGGGCCTGCTCGACGAGTTCGGACCGGAACGGGTGATCGACACGCCGATCGCCGAGTCGGGCTTCGTCGGCGCGGCGATCGGCTCGGCGATGATGGGCCTCCGGCCCGTGGTCGAGTTCCAGTTCATCGACTTCATCGCCAACGCCTTCAACATGATCGTCAACTGCGCCGGCACCAACCACTACCGTTGGGGCCAGAAGGTGCCGATGGTGATGCGCGGCCCTTCGGGCGGGCGAGTCTCCGGCTCGGCGTTCCACTCGGCGAACCCCGAGGCCTACTTCAATCGCGCCCCCGGGCTGAAGATCGTCTATCCCGGCACGGTCGAGGACGCCTACGGCCTCATCCGCTCGGCGATCCGCGACGACAATCCGGTGCTCTTCTTCGAGCACAAGTACCTCTACCGCCGAATCAAGGGAACGATCTCACCCGACGCCGCGCCGATTCCGCTCGGCAAGGCGCGCCTGGCTCGCCCGGGCCGGGATCTCTCGGTCGTCACCTACGCGGCGATGCTGCACGTGGCGCTCGAAGCGGCGGCGCGTCTGGCAGAGGAGGGCATCGAAATCGAGGTTCTCGACCTGAGAACGCTCAAGCCCCTCGACGAAGAGGCTCTGCTCGCGACCGCGCAGAAAACGGGTCGGGTCGTCGTTCTCACCGAGGAGCCGCAGACCGGCTCGTTCGCCGGCGAAGTCGCGGCGCGCGTGGCGGAGAGAGCCTTCTGGCATCTCGACGCTCCCGTGGCGCGCGTCTGCTGCCTCGACACCCCCGTACCGTACTCGCCGCCGCTCGAGGACGAGTACTTGCCGAATGCCGATAAACTCATCGCCCGCGTCCGCGAACTGCTTCGCGCCTGACCGGGATCGACGGATCGCTGCAACGGAGAGAGCAATGGCAACTGAAGTCGTGATGCCGCAGATGGGCGAGTCGATCGCCGAGGGGACGATTACCCGGTGGTTGGTCAAGGTCGGGGAGAAGGTCGAGCGCGACCAGCCGCTGTTCGAGATCTCCACCGACAAGGTCGACGCCGAGATCCCGAGCCCGGTGGCCGGCGTGCTGCTCGAGATCCGCAACCAGGAAGGCGAGACAGTGCCGGTCAACCAGGTGGTGGCGATGATCGGCGAGGCCGGCTCCGCGGCCGCCAGCGCCCCGGCTGCCGCGGCCGCCCCGGCCGCCGGGGTTGCGCCGGCGCCCGCCCCTGTCGCCGCTGCGGCGGCTGCCCCGGCTGCGGCGCCAGCGCCGGCAGCAACCGCCGCGCCCGTGCCCGCCGCCGCCCCGGCGGCCGCGGCCGGCTCGCTCGAAGAGCGCGTGCGCCAGCTCTCGAGTCCGCTGGTGCGCAGCATGGCCGCGAAAGAGGGCGTTGACCTGTCGCAGCTCACCGGCACCGGTATCCACGGCCGGGTGACCAAACAGGACATGCTCGACTACATCGCTCAGGGCAAGCCGCAGCGCG
>JBGARM010000207.1:0-5673 GCA_044230215.1 Thermoanaerobaculia bacterium
ACGTCGGACCTGAACGACCTGTACCGCCGCGTCAACAACCGCAACCACCCCCGGACGCGACTGCTCGACCTCGGTGCCCCCGAGATCATCGTGAACAACGAGAAGCGCATGCTGCAGGAGGCCGTCGACGCGCTGTTCGACAACGGCCGCCGCGGCCGCGTCCTCAAGGGCTCGAACAACCGGCCGTTGAAGTCGCTGTCCGACACGCTCAAGGGCAAGCAGGGCCGCTTCCGTCAGAACCTTCTCGGCAAGCGGGTCGACTACTCGGGCCGTTCGGTCATCGTCGTCGGCCCGGAGCTCTCGCTGCGCGAGTGCGGCCTGCCGAAAAAGATGGCGCTCGAGCTGTTCAAGCCGTTCATCTACAACAAACTCGAGCTCAAGGGCTTCGTCGGCACGATCAAGGCGGCGAAGGAGATGGTCGAGCGCGAGGAGGACGAGGTCTGGGACGCTCTCGAGGAGGTCATTCGTGACCACCCCGTGATGCTCAACCGCGCCCCCACCCTGCATCGCCTGGGCATTCAGGCTTTCCAGCCGAAGCTCATCGAGGGCAAGGCGATCCAGATCCATCCGCTCGTCTGCGCGGCCTTCAACGCCGACTTCGACGGTGACCAGATGGCGGTGCACGTGCCGCTGTCGCCCAAGGCGCAGATCGAGTGCCACGTCCTGATGCTGGCGGCGAACAACATCCTGTCGCCGGCGCACGGCCGGCCTCTGGCCGTGCCGTCGCAGGACCTGGTGCTGGGCGGCTACTACCTCACGATGTCGAAGAAGGGCGCCAAGGGCGAAGGCAAGTCGTTCCTCGACTTCGACTCGGTGCTCCTCGCGCTGCACGAAGGCGTCGTCGAGACCCACACCATCATCCGGGTTCGCTACTCGGGTCTCTACGCCAACCTCGAGACGCAGTTCGACAATCAGGACGTCGTTCACGCCGAAGTCGAGACGATGGACAAGGCGCTGATCGAAACCACCGTCGGCCGGGTCATTCTCAACATGAACCTGCCGGAGGAGATTCCGTTCATCAACGGCCTGCTCAAGAAGCGCGGACTGCAGGATCTCGTCGGCTACTGCTACATCAAGCACGGCAACGATCTGACGGTCAAGATGCTCGACGACCTGAAGAAGATCACCTTCCTGTACGCCACGAAGGCCGGCATTTCGATCGGGGTCGAGGACATGGTGATCCCCGAGGCCAAAGGCGCCATGCTGGACCAGGCCAGGACCGAGGTTCTCGAGATCGAGAAGCAGCGGTCGGCCGGCGTCATCACCCAGGGCGAGCGCCACAACAAGATCATCGACATCTGGCATCGCGTCACGGAGAAGGTCTCCGAAGAGATGTTCCGCGAGATGAAGAAGGTCGAGCGCGAGCGCGACGAGTTCAACCCGATCAACATGATGGCCGATTCCGGCGCGCGAGGTTCCCGCGAGCAGGTGCGACAGCTGGCCGGCATGCGCGGACTGATGTCGAAGCCCTCGGGCGAGGTCATCGAGACCCCGATCACGGCGAACTTCCGCGAAGGCCTCTCGGTCCTGCAGTACTTCATCTCGACCCACGGCGCCCGCAAGGGACTCGCGGACACCGCGTTGAAGACGGCCGACTCGGGCTACCTGACGCGCCGTCTCGTCGACGTGGCGCAGGACGTGATCATCAACGAGCCGGACTGCGGCACGATCGACGGCATTCACGTGTCGGCGATCATGGAGGGCGGCGAGATCCTCGAGGCCCTGCGCGATCGCATCGTCGGTCGCGTGTCGCAGGAGGACATCTACGATCCGATGACCGGCGACGTGCTGATCGAGGTCGGAACGGAGATCACCGAGGAGCTCGCGAACGCGATTCAGGGGGCTGGTATCGAGCGGGTCAAGATCCGCTCCGTGCTGACCTGCGAGACGCGCCGCGGCGTGTGCATCGCATGCTACGGACGCAACCTGGCGTCCGGTCGGCGGGTCGAGATCGGCGAAGCGGTGGGCGTCATCGCCGCGCAGTCGATCGGCGAGCCCGGCACGCAGCTCACGATGCGTACCTTCCATTACGGCGGTACGGCGTCGCGGGTGTCGGAGCAGTCGAAGCACGAGGCGAAGAACCCTGGCACCGTGCGATTCCTCAACGTCTCGACGGTCGACGCCAAGTCCGGCGATCTGATCGTGGTCAACCGTAACGGCAAGCTTCTGATCACGGACTCCAAGGGCCGCGAGAAGGAGCGCTACGCGCTGGCGTACGGTTCGCGCCTCCACGTGCAGGAGGGGCAGGAAGTCGAGCCCGGTACCCAGCTCGTCGAGTGGGACCCGTTCACCTCGTCGATTCTCTCGGAGATCGGCGGCACCATCGAGTTCCGCGATATCGCCGAGGGCGAGAACGTCCGCGAGGAGACCGACAAGGTCACCGGCCTGTCGCAGCGCATCATCGTCGAGGCTTCGGCGAGCGAGAAGCGGATTCCGGCGATCGTGGTGAAGGGCGCCGGCACCGAGCGTCGCTACATCCTGCCGTCCGGTTCCCATCTGATGGTGAACGAAGGGCAGATCGTCACCGCCGGCGACGTGCTGGTCAAGATCCCGCGCGCCGAGGCCGCCAAGACCAAGGACATCACCGGCGGTCTGCCGCGGGTGGTCGAGCTGTTCGAGGCCCGGAGCCCGAAGGAGCCGGCGATCATCACCGAGGTGGACGGCACCGTCCGGCTCGGCGAGATCCACAAGGGCATGCGCCGGGTCACGGTGGAGGGGGACACGCAGGAGAATCGCGAGTACCTCGTCCCGCGGTCGGTGCACGTCAACGTCCAGGATGGCGAGCGCGTGCACGCTGGCGACCCGCTGATCGACGGCCCGATCAACCCGCACGACGTGCTGCAGGTGCTGGGCGAGAAGGAGCTGCAGCGCTACATGACCGACAAGATCCAGGAGGTCTACCGGTCGCAGAGCGTGCAGATCAACGACAAGCACATCGAAGTCATCGTCCGCCAGATGATGCGCTCGGTGAAGATCGAGGAAGTCGGCGACACCGAGTTTCTCGTCGACGAGCAGGTGGACCGGTGGCGTTTCCAGGAGGAGAACGAACGCGTCATCGCCGCCGGCGGGCGGGCCGCGATCGGTCGGCCGCTGCTGCTGGGCATCACCAAGGCGAGCCTCTCGACCGACAGCTTCATCTCGGCCGCGAGCTTCCAGGAGACCACCCGGGTGCTTACCGAGGCAGCCATCTCCGGCCGCGTCGACTACCTGCGCGGTCTCAAGGAGAACGTGATCGTCGGCCGGCTGATCCCGGCAGGAACGGGTATGGCGCCGTACCACGACTTCCACATCGCCGAGGATCTGCCGGAAGTCACCCATCCGGCGGATGACGAGATGTACTTCGACTTCGGCGACGACGAGATCCGCACCCTGCCGCAGGAGGTCGCGGAAACCGAGTAGATCGAGTACGAGTGAAGCAGGCGCGGGCGGCTCTTGGCTCGGGAACGGGAATTCTCATCCCCTTTCCGATCCAGAAGCCGCCCGAACCTTTTGGCGCCCGCCCCCTATCCTGCCGCGCCTGGGAGCGCTGCCCGAGGGCGCGACCCTGGCCCTCGTTCGCCGGAGCAAGCTATTCCGTCGCCTTGCCGTCGAAATGCTCGGAGTCCGCCTCGGCGTCCTTGCGCGTGGGGTGAACGACGCCGTCACGATGATTCGGCGGCGAATAGACCGTGTAGAGCTTCAGGGGACCGGTTCCGGTGTTGATGATGTTGTGCTTCGCTCCGGCCGGGACGACGGTCGCGAAGCCCGCCCGGAGGGGCGATCGAACGCCATCGAGGACGGCCTCGCCGGTGCCTTCCTCCACGCGAAAGAACTGGTCGAGCTTGTGGACCTCCGCCCCGATCTCTTCCCCGGCCTTGAGCGCCATGAGGACGAGCTGGCTGTGCTTCGCCGTGTAGAGCACGCGGCGAAAGTCGGTGTTCTTGACGGCGAGATCCTCGATATTTTCCACGAAGCCGTGCATGCAATCGTCTCCTCTCGAAGAGTCCTGACGGGGCTGGGTTTCCGGTCGCGATACGAGAACGTGAGCGAATTTCATCGCTCTCCCACGGTAGTCCCTCGGAGTCGCGGCAGACCTGCATAGTTGCCACCGGGGAGGGGGAGCGCTACTAGGTAGTACCTACCCATCGCTCGGCCCGCCGGAACTTCAATCCTGAGTCACAACCACCGGATCCGCGTCGGCCCCGGCTCCGGCGTGAGCTCCCGCCAGGGCGGCCAGGCGCTCGATACCGACGGGCGCCTGCGCCTGCCAGGGAACGACGGCGAAGCGCGGGGCCAGGTCGGCGCGAACGCGCGCAATGTGTTGGAGCTCGCCCTGGGCGAGGCGGCTGAGCACCGGGTCGCTGACCGGCGCGGCGGCCAGGCTGCGGTTGAGCACCCAGGCCCACGGCTCGATGCCGGCGCGGCGAAGGTCCGCCTGCAGCCGTTCGGCCTCGGCGACCGGCGTCGACTGCGGCAGGGCGACGAGCACGACTTGGGTGTATTCAGGGTCGCGCAGCAAGTCGAGCGGAGTCTTGAGGCGACCTGTGGTCGTACTGGTCTTGCGCTTCACGTCGCGGTCGTAGGCACCGGTGGCGTCAAGGAGCAGCAGCGTGTGTCCGGTCGGCGCGGTGTCGAGCACCACGAACTTGCGCCGCGCCTCGCGCAGGAGATGGGAGAAGGCGCTGAAAACGGCGATCTCCTCGGTGCAGGGTGAGCGCAGGTCCTCTTCGAGCAGCGCTCGCGCGTCCGGATCGAGGCTGGCGCCGGTGGTCGCGAGCACGTGCTCGACGTAGCGGCGAACCTCTTCCCGCGGATCGATCCGGCCGACTTCGAGACCGGGGACGGCGCCGGCCAGCGTCGAGTCGAGATGCGCCGCCGGATCGGTCGTCGACAGCTTGACCTCGTGGCCGCGCCGCGCGAGCTCTACGGCAACCGCCGCGGCGAGCGTCGTCTTGCCGACCCCACCCTTGCCCATCACGAGAACCAGGCCCTTGCCCTTCGCGGCCAGTAGGTCGATCAGAGTGGCGAGCCCCGGGGCGTCGAGCGGCCGCCGCGGAAAAGCGGTCGCGCTCGGCGCTGGCGGCGAAGCTGCGTTCTCGTCCGGATTCATGAAGACGCGCAAAGCCGCCACACCCAGCGCCTCGAAAGACTGCAGTGGCACGTGGTCGGTCGGCAGAGCGCGCAGGGCCGGCGGCATCGCTTCGAGCGCTTCGTGCCCGCGCGCCGCATAGGCCGCAGCGAGCGGATCGGCCGGATCGGGCGCCACGAGCTCGCCGTTGACAAGCAGCCGGAGCCCGGCGATGCCGAGATCGGCGAGCTCGCCCCGGGTGCGTTCGGCTTCGTCGATCGACGAGCTTTCGGGGCGGGTCACCAGGACAAGGCTGGTCCGTGCGGGATCGCGCAGGGTCGTGACCGCCTGAGCATAGAGCGCGCGTTTCTCGCCGAGGGCCGCGAGCGGGCCGAGGCAGGAGGCGCCGCTCGTATTGTCGCGCAGGAAGCCGTCCCAGGCGGCCGGCAGAGCGAGCAGGCGCAGCGTGTGCCCGGTGGGCGCGGTGTCGAAGATCACGTGGTCGTAGTCTTCGGACTCGCCGCCGCTGACCAGGAGCCGGACGAACTCGTCGAAGGCGGCAACCTCGGTCGAACAGGCGCCCGAAAGCTCCTCTTCCATCCGCCGGATCACGTCGTCGGGCAGCG
>JBGARM010000208.1:0-5663 GCA_044230215.1 Thermoanaerobaculia bacterium
CTCGAGACGCCCGACGGCAAGACCGTCCCGATGGCATCGGTCATCGACCAGCGGGGCGGAGCGACCGAAGCCCTGCAGTGGCGCGCGATCCGCGAGAACCCGGCGATGGCCTACTTTCCGACGTTCGCGAGCGAGCCCTGCAGCATCCCCTTCTTCTACGACGAGTTCGCCCGCCTGCTCCCCGTCGGCGAGGTCGAGCTGAGCGTCCACCGCGGCTGCTACGGCCGGATCTTCTTTCACCTCCCGGGCGGCATCGCGCTGGGGCAATATTGGCTCAACGTGAAGTTCGCCGCGAGCGTCGTGCGCGTGCCGTTCACGATCATGACCCCGGCGGAGGAGCAGTACGTGCAGGAAAACCTCGAGGCGATCCAGAAGCAGATGGAGGAGGCGTTCCCGCCGACGATGTGAGATCCCCCTGGAAGGTAGGCGCCGACTACCCGGTCCGGGAGCCGCCGTGGCAAGCTTCCCGGGTCAGGAGACTCCCATGCGCCTTCCACGCCCGCACCTCCTCCTTCTCGCCACCCTCATTCTCGCCGGCGCCCCGGCGCTCCGCGCTGCCCCAGCCGCCACGGCGCCGCAGACCTTGCGCGTCGATTACTTCCACACCGGCAACGCGCGCGAGGAGCGCTTCGCGCTCGAGCGGGTGGTCGTCGAGCCGCTGCCCTGGCCGGGGGATCTCGCCAAGACGATCGACGACACCAATCTCGGCAAGTACCGCTTCGAGGTCATCGACCGGGGAACCCACCGCGTCCTCTACTCGCGCGGCTTCGCGTCGATCTACGGCGAGTGGGAGACGACCGGTGAGGCGGCGGAGATCGACCGCACCTTCTCCGAGTCGCTGCGCTTCCCGCGCCCGGCAGGTCCGGTGCAGGTCGTCGTCCGGAAGCGCGACAAGGCGAACGACTTCCACGAGATCTGGTCGCTGGTCGTCGATCCTGCCGACATGCTGGTGGACAGCTCGCGCCCGCCGTCCGCCGGCGAGCTCCTGGCGCTGCAGCGCTCGGGCGATCCGGCCGACAAGCTCGACTTCCTCATCCTCGGCGACGGCTACACCGCCGCCGAGCGCGGGAAGTGCGAGCAGGACGCCCGCCGGCTGATGGCGATCCTCTTCGCCACCGAACCGTTCGCGAGCCGCCGCGCCGACCTCAACGTCTGGGGCCTCTGCCCCGCCGCCGCCGAGTCCGGCATCTCGCGGCCGTCGCTGGGCATCCACCGCCGCTCGCCGGTGGGCGCGACCTACGATGCCTTCCGCTCCGAGCGCTACATCCTGACGTTCGACAATCGGGCGTTCCGCGATCTCGCCTCGCAGGCGCCGTACGAGGTGGTCGAGATCCTCGCCAATGGGCAGACCTATGGCGGCGGCGGAATTTTCGGACAGTTTTCCACCGTCGCCGCCGACTCGCTCTGGGCGCCGTACGTCTTCGTGCACGAGTTCGGCCATCACCTGGCGGCGCTCGCCGACGAGTACTACACCTCCGACGTCGCCTACGAGGCCGCCGCCGACCGCACCGAGCCGTGGGAGCCCAACGTCACCGCCCTGTTCGATCCGGCAAAGCTCAAGTGGGCGAACCTCGTCGCCCCGGGCACGCCGCTGCCGACGCCGTGGGGCAAGGAGGCGTTCGAAGCGCGCTCGCGCGACATCCAGACCGAACGCCGGAAGATCCGCGCCGAGAAGCGCCCGGAGGCGGAGATGGACGCACTCTTCACCCGCCAGCGCGACGAAGAGGAGAAGCGCTTCGCCGCCGAACCGTTCGCCGGCAAAGTGGGTGCGTTCGAAGGGGCGAACTACGAGGCCAAGGGCTACTACCGGCCCGCCGCCGACTGCATCATGTTCACCCGCGACCGCGTCCCCTTCTGCCCCGTCTGCCGCCACGCGATCGACCGGGTGATCGATCTGTACGCGAACCGGAAGTAAGCGGGGCTGTTCCTTTTTCGGCAGGTTAGCTGGTCACGGCACCGTGGCTGACCAACCGCCCAGGCCACCGCTCTCCGAGCCGTTGCCGGTGACGTGCTACCCGCACCTCGACGCGGCGTGCGGCTCGAGCGCGAAGGCACTCCTTCAGCCCGATTGTGCATTGTTCCGGTACGCGAGGGAGATCTCGGGTGGCCGGAGCGATGCGGCGAACGCGGAACGGGCGTTTCGCCGCCTTTCGCGACATGGCATCGCAGTTGCTCTTCTGACGAACAGGTTCGCTCGCGCAGCTCCGCGCGGACGAGTATTTTCCACAGGGAGATTCTCATGTCGAATATCGAAACCTTGCCCACCGTCAACGCCGATCCGATCACCGGCGAGCCGGGCTCGCATCCGGTCGGTACGGGCGTCGGCGCAGCGGGCGGTGCCGCGGCCGGTGCCGCTGTCGGTGCGGCCGTCGGCGGACCGGCTGGAGCGATCGTCGGCGCAGCCGTCGGCGCGGTGGCGGGCGGTGCCGCGGGGCACGGCGTCGGCGAGATGGTGAATCCGACCATCGAGACCGCCTACTGGCAGGGTGAGTACAAGAATCGGCCGTACTTCCAGGCCGATCTGCCGTTCTCCGAGGTCGAGGACGCCTATCGCTACGGCTGGGAGTCGCGCGTCCACCACGGCAAGCAGACCTGGAACGAGGTCGAGAACAGCTTGAGCCAGGGCTGGGCGCAGGCCAGGGGCAAGTCGACTCTGGCGTGGGATCAGGCCAAGGGCGCAACCCGCGACGCCTGGCATCGGGTCGAGCGTGCCATCCCCGGCGACGCCGACAACGACGGCCGCTGAAGTCGCTCGCAGTCGTCTGAAGATCCGAAGAGTTGCATCGCGGCCTCACTCCCCGACCGGGGGGTGAGGCCGCAGCGCTTTGCGGCGGGGGGCTACGGCAGCGCCACACTCCAGCGGCTGGTGTCGCCGGTGAGCTCGAAGCCGTCCCAGAAGATCGTGAGGACATTCGAGAGGCAGTAGAGGCGATAGCTCGCGTTGCACGACGTCGTGCCGAAGTTCGACCAGACGGTGGTCAGCGGGCCGTCGGCGGCACTCCCCTTCACCCCGGAGAAGACCCCGGTCGAGTCGCTCCAGTCGTCGCAGGTCTGGGCTGCCGTCGTGCCGTCGGCGTCCGTGCCGGTCCAGGCTCGGCAGCCGAACGACGTCGTGCAGTCCTCCGTCAGGTAGGCGCCGGTTTCGAATTGGTGGAGACTCGTGTCGAGGGTCGAGTCCACCAGATCGGCCAGGTTGTTGGCGATGGTGTAGGCGTCGATCCGTTTCCACGGTCCGGGGATCGTCAGGCGATCCACCGCATCCACCGGCGGGGAGACGGTCGAGAGCCAGGCGACGAAACTCTCCGGCGCCGGCAGATGCGCCTCCGTCGCCAGGGTGCGGCAGATCGCGTCGCCGGCGGCGAGCCCGCTCTGGCCTCCGGCCTGCGGCCAGTCGGCGAGTCCCCCCTTGCCGGCGACCGAGGTCACGAAGGCTATCGCCGCGGGGCTCCAGCCGAGTCGCGAGACTTCGCCCGCACCCGGTTCGACGCAAAGCAGACGATGATCTCCTGCGCAGACCATTTCGCCGTCGTCGCTCCACAGACCGACCGTCGCGTAGCCGTCGCCGACCGTCCCCACAGGACCGCCCGGCGTATCGTCTGCCCAGCCGCCGCAGTCGGCGCCGGTCCAGACGCCGGCCAGATCGCTCCCGGTCCAGTAGTAGCGGTCGATCCCGGGCAAGGCGTCGAAGTTCTCGTCGCGCGAGATCGGGCGATAAAGCTCGCCGCCATCTACCAGGTCGTCGAGGGTTCCCGAGAAGTTGGTCGCGCCGTTCGACAGAAACCACGGCCCGGCCCCGGGGAGGACGGCGCCGTTGCAGCCGGTCGCCTTCTTGCCCGAGAGCCCCTGTACGTGGCAGTAGGCGTCGGTCGCCGCCGTCGAAATCCAGGCGCGGTAGGTCGCGGCGTTGGGCAGCGGCGTCGGCGTCGCCGCGGCGGCGCGCGCCCGGCAGATCGCGTCCGCCCGCGCGAAAGCGGTGGCGCCCGTCGAGTCCGGCCAGGTCGAGAGGTCGCCCGTCCCCTGGACCGACGTCGCGAAGATCCGGCGCTTCGCCGCCGCCGCCGGCGCGACCACGACCAGCGCAAGCGCCACTCCAGCCACGATCCGAACTGCCATTCGACTCCCTCGGCTTCCGGCCATGCATCCCTCCCTGAAAAAAGCTCCGCTTTCAGGAGGTACGCAAGGCAGACGTCGGCGGGGCCAGGCGCGGGGCGGCTGGCCCGCTCAGGGGCAGGACTGGCTGAAGAACTCGACGTCGCCGTTCGAGGCGAACTGGCCGAGCGGCACGTCGACCGTCTTCGACTTGCAGGCGTGCAGATCCTCGACGGTGTAGTGGAGCGCCACGTTCGACGTCGAGCCGTAGAAGAACCAGTAGGCGCCGTTCAGGCTGCAGCCGTTGACGACCTTCACCAGCAGCTCGAGGATCTGCGGGTTGAAGAAGTAGAAGAAGCCGGAGTCCGGGGTGTAGGAGAGCGCCACCCCCGAGCCGCTGTTGGACTGGAAATCGGTCCAGTTGACGCGCACGCGGAAGCGGTTCGGCGTGCCCGAGCCGCCGGCGAGACAGAGTGTGTGGGCGTCGGGCACGCAGACGGACGGCGTGCAGTCGCTGTCGTGGATCGTCACCGTCGAGCTCGCCGGGCTGCCGAGCGAAGCGCCGCCGGTCGGCGACGACAGCGCCACGGTGAAGGTCTCGTCGGCCTCGGTGGCCGAATCGTTGACGAGGGTCACGGCGATGCTCTTGTCGGAGCTGTCGCCGCTCGCCCAGGAGAGCGTGCCGCTCGCGCCCGCATAATCGCCGGGCGAGCTCGCCGTGCCGTTGGCGGTGGCCCAGTGAACCGTGACCGCCCCGGTCGACCCGCTCACTCGGCGGACGGCGAGCGTCACCGACCCGGCGCTCTCGTCGACCGAGCTCGATCCGGCGGCAAAACGGAGCTCTCCGGCCCCGCCGCCGCCCCCTTCGAGGGGCGGCGTGTTCTCGGCGAAGTACTCGTGGCTGTCGGCGTTGGCGACCGCCGTGCCGGGCGACGAGCTCGCGAGGTTCCGGCAGGCGTTCTGGCCGTAGGCATGATCGTCGGTGCCGGCGACGATGTTGAAGTGCGACATCTCGTGCACCAGCGTCCCGGCCTTCGAGTCGCTGCCAGTCGCCGGCGCCGACCAGAAGTCGTTGCAGACGTAGATCTCATAAGGCGCGTCCGGGTAGACGTAGGCGAAATAGTCTTCGTTGCAGTCGCAATTGACGGCGACCGGCGCCGACTGGAAGGCGCTGCGGATCGCGTTGAAGTGATTCGAAACTGTATTGAAGCGCGAGCTCTGGGCGGCGCCGAACCAGGTGGTGTAGCGCGCCCCGACCGTCGACCAGCTGCGGCTGTCGAGGTAGCTCTTGGCCCCGGTCGCATAGCCGAGGGCGTTCGCCACCGCCGTCGTGGCGGCGGCCGCCTGGCTCGCCGAGCAGTTGGGCGTGGTGAGCGAACCGCCGCCCACCGCCGCGGCATCCGGAAGGGGCGGAACGTTCCAGGCCGGGCCGGGAGCGGAGCTCGAGCGCTCGCGCCAGACCGCGAGCGCGTTCGACTCGACGACCTCGGAGAGCGACGGGGCCGTAGCGGCGGCGCCCGCGGCCCCCCCCCCCCCCGCCCCCCCCCCCCCAACCAATGGGGACGTGTCGACGT
>JBGARM010000209.1:0-5650 GCA_044230215.1 Thermoanaerobaculia bacterium
CTACCTCTGCGACCGTCTTCCGCCACGCGACGCCGCAGCGCGTGCCGCGGCGCGTGCCGGCTTCGGACTCGCCGCTTCCGAGACGGTGGTCGCCCTGCTGCCGGGGAGTCGCACGATCGAAGTGCGCGAGCTCGCTGGAGACAAGGGCCTGGCCGTCAGCCTGCGGCTTTCCACCTTCTTCGCTGCCCCGCCGCCGGACACCTCCGCAGCACGTTCGGTGACTGGAGACGGCTCGTGAAGCTCGCGCCGCGCGAACGCAGTCTCCTCCTCGCTCTCGCCGGTCTGGGCGGCATCGCGGTGCTGCGCCTCCTGTGGACGCTGCTCGCGCCGCCGGCCCTGCCGGCGCCGCTGCCGGCGCCAGCCGCTTCGGCGCCGAAAGCCGGTGCGACCAGCGCGAAGTTCGGCAAAGGCTCGGGCAAGGCCGAAGCGGAGCTGCCGAAGGAGATCGTCGAGCTCCGGATCGCCGACCTCGAGAGCCAGCCGCGGGCGCTGTCGGTGGGGCGCGATCCGTTCCGCTTCGGACCGGTTCCGCCGCCGCCGCCGCCGCCGCCGCCGACCAAGGCGGAGCTCGCGGAGATGGCGCGACAGGAGCAGGCGCGGCGCGAGGCGGCCGAGAGGGCTGCCCGCGAAGCGATGATTCCGCGGCCACCGCCGGTCACCGTGGTCTATCTCGGCAGCTTCGGCCCGGAGAAGCGCCGGATCGCGGTCTTCGCCGACGACCAGGGCGAGAATCTCTACAATGTACGCGTCGGCGAAATCGTCGAGGGCAAATTCATCGTCGACCGGATCGGCTACGAGTCGGTCGACATCAAGTTCGTCGGTTTTCCCGACGAGCCGGCGAAGCGCTTGCCGATCGGGGGTTAGGTTGCTGGGAGAACAGATCATGAGTCGAAGTGGCCGAGCGGCCGGAGCGCTGCTCTTGGTGGTTCTCTGGGGCGGAGCCTCCGGCTGCGCGACCTATCGCCTCGCGCACGAGGCCTCGCTGGCGGAGGAGAACGCCGACTGGGATTCCGCCGTCGAGCACTATCTGCAGCTCGTCGAGCGCCAGCCCTCGAACGTGCGCTTCAAGACGGCGCTCTTGCGCGCCCGCCTCAAGGCTTCCCAGGAGCACTTCGGCAAGGGCCAGCGCTTCCGCGCTGCAGGAGTCCTCGAGCGCGCCCTGGTCGAATTCCAGGAGGCCGTGCAGCTCGACTCGACGAACCAGTACGCCCAGGTCGAGCTCGACCAGCTGCGCAGCGAGATGGCCAAGGCCGATCGCAAGGGCAGCCAGTTGTCGCTCGAAGAGCTCAAGAAGAAGACCCGCGACCAGCCGGCCCAGCCACCGGTGCTCTCGCCGCGCTCGAAGGAGGCGATTTCGCTCGACTTCCCGAAGCCGGTGTCGATCTTCGACATCTATCGCGCTCTGGGCAAGGCTTTCGGGATCAACGTCCTCTTCGATCCGGCCCTCAAGGACCAGGATCTCGCCATCGAGCTGCGCGACGTCACGGCGCAGAATGCCCTCGAGACGCTGATGCGCGCGGCCGGGCATTTCTACAAGGTGGTCGACGAACACTCGATCATCATCGCCGCCGACAATCCGCAGAACCGCAAGAACTACGAGGATCTGGTTATTCAGACGTTCTTCCTCTCGAACGCCGAGACGAAGGACGTGCTGACCCTGCTGCGCAGCCTCATCGGCGCCAAGAACATCGCCACCAACGAGGAGCTGAACGCGATCACCATCCGCGACACCGCCGACAAGGTGAAAGTGGCGCAGCGGATGATCGAGGGCATCGACAAGTCGCGCTCCGAGGTCATCGTCGACGTCGAGCTGATCGAAGTCGATACGAATCGGATTCGCGAGCTCGGCGTCAGCCTGTCGCAGAACCAGATCACCCAGACGCTGGACATGGGCGAGGATGCGAAGGTTCACCTGTCGGATCTCAAGTACCTCAACCAGAGCAGCTGGATCCTGACCATCCCGTCGATCATCTACGACTTCGTCAAGACGAACGCCGACGCCCAGCTCCTCGCCAAGCCGCAGATCCGCATCAGCGAGGGCGAGAAAGGCAAGGTCCACATCGGCGACCGGGTGCCGATTCCGGTCACCAGCTTCAACTCGGCGCAGACCTCGGGCGGCAACATCATCCCGATCACCTCGTTCCAGTACCAGGACGTCGGCATCAAGATCGACATCGAGCCGCGCGTGCACCACAACAAGGAGGTCACGCTCAAGCTGCAGATCGAGGTCAGCCAGATCACCGGTTACCAGGACGGCGGCGGCGGGCAGAAGCAGCCGATCATCGGCACCCGCACCATCGAGTCGACGATCCGGCTGAAGGATGGGGAGACCAACTTCCTCGCCGGCCTGATCCGCACCGACGAGGTCCAGGGCGAAACCGGCATTCCGGGGCTCTCCGACATCCCGATCATCGGCCGGCTGTTCGGCAAGACGTCGAGCAACATCAAGCGCAGCGACGTCATGCTGACGCTGACCCCGCACATCATCCGCACCCCCGAGATCACCGAGGGCGACCTGATGCCGATCTGGGTCGGCACCGAGTCGAACATCTCGGTCCGCGGCGGCACGCCGCGCGTCGAGTCCGAAGCGGAAGGGCCGTTCGACGACGGCCAGTCGTCCGCCGAGGCCGAGGAGAAGATCCGCGAGCAGGTCCCGATCCGGTCGATGACGAAAAGCCCGACAACGGTTCGGCGAGCCTCGCTCCTCCCCCATCCGGCACGCCGCTCGATCTCATCGCCACCTCGGCGGCGGGCTCGACCGGATCCGGCAGTGCCCGGCTGCGCCTGCTGCCCAGGTCGGTCGAGATCGCCCCGGGAGGGAGCTTCGAGATGGAGGTCGAGATCGCGACCACGGCCGCGGTGGCGCACGTGCCGATGACGCTCACCTGGGATCCCGCGCTGCTCGCGCTCGACAGGGTCGCCGCCGGCGACTTTCTCGGCAACAGCAAGAACGCCGGCCTGACCACGGACGCCTCCACCCCCGGCGTGCTCGTGCTGCAGGCCGATCGCGTCACCGGGGCCTCGGGAGTCGCCGGGCACGGCGCCCTGGCGCACGTCAGCTTTCGTGCCCTGGGCACCGGTATCGCCACGGTCACCGTCGCCTCGTCGCACGTCGCGGACGCCGAGCTCTACGAGCTCGCCGCCGTCGCCGGCGCGCCGAGCGAGATTTCGATCCGCACTCCGGACGATTCCGGCCTGACGGTGCTCGAAACCGTCGAGCCGGTCGATCCGGAGGCGCCGAGGGCTCCGGATGCCGCACCGGACGGGGGTTCATGAAATCGAGCCGCGGCTTCTCCCTGATCGAGCTCCTGGTCGCCTGCGTCGTGCTGTCGATCCTGGCCGGGGTGACCTTTCCGACCGTCAAGTACACCCGCAAGCGGATGAAGGAGATCGAATTGCACGCGCAGTTGCGCGAGATGCGGGCGGCGATCGACGAGTTCAAGCGCTACAGCGACGCCGGCTTCCTGCCGATCGAGTTCGGCACCGACGGCTATCCCAAGGACCTCGAGACGCTCGTCGAGGGGGTCGACGTCATCGGTCAGATCGACAAGAAGGCCCGGTTCCTCCGCCGGATCGGGGTCGATCCGATGCTCGGCGAGGACAAGTGGGGCCTGCGCAGCTATCAGGACGACCCCGACGCGACGAGTTGGGGCGGAGAGAACGTCTACGATGTCTACTCGCTCTCCGAAGGCACGGGACTGAACGGGATCCCGTACTCGAAATGGTGACCCCCGGGAAACAGCGCGGCTTCACGCTGCTCGAGCTGATCATCGTCATCGCGATCATCGGCATCCTGGCGACGATCGCCATGCCGGCGCTGAAGGACATGCCGCGGCGGGCGAACGAGTCGGTGCTGAAGACCAACCTGCGTACGATCCGCGACCTGATCGACCAGTACTACGGCGACCAGGGGCACTATCCCGAGAGTCTCGACGTGCTGGTCGAGAAGGGCTACGTGCGGCAGGTTCCCTACGATCCGCTGACCAAGAGCTCCACCACCTGGAAGCTGGTCTTCGAGGAGCCCGATCCCTTGCTCGAACCGGCCGAGACCGACGTGCCCGAAGGGGGCGAGCCGGGGATCATCGACGTGCACTCCGGCTCGCCGCAGATCGCGCTCGATGGCACTCCCTATGCCGACTGGTAGGCCGCCGGCGCCGCGCTCCGGCCGCGCCGCGGCGAACGGCTACAGCCTGGTGATGGTGGTGATGCTCATCACCGTGATGAACATCGTCGTCGCCATCGCCCTGCCGCTGTGGAGCGGCATGATCCGGCGCGACAAGGAAGAGGAGCTGATCTCGCGCGGCCTGCAGTACGCCGAGGCGATCCGCGTCTTCCAGCGCCGTTTCGGGCGCCTGCCGGTGCAGCTCGACGAGCTCGTGAAGGTGGAGCCGCGCTCGATCCGCCGCCTCTGGGAGGATCCGATGACCGGCAAGGCCGACTGGATCCTGATTCTCGAAGGCGCTCCGCCGGGCATGCCAGGCGGGGCGGTGGTCATCGATCCGACGACCGGCGAGCCGCTGCCGCAGCCGGGGGGGACCGACCCGCAGAACCCGCCGGGGACCGGCGATGGCGAGCCGCCGCCGCAGCCGGTCGGTCCCATTCGGGGTGTTCGCAGCCGGGCGACCGGCGAGGCCTTCCACGTCTTCCTCGACCAGTCGGACTACGGCAGCTGGGAGTTTCGCTCCGACATCTTCAACCGCTTTCGCGTGGCGCCATCGGAGAACGGCATTCCGCGCATGTCGGCGCTCACCCTCGGTCGCCCCTTCCGCTACACCGTCCAGGGCGGCCCGCAGAATCCCGGAGTGCCGATGACGCCGCCCGGCGTGCCCGGCCAGCCGCCGGTCGGCAAACCCAGGCTGCGTTCGCAAGCGGACAATCCCCCGCCACCGCCGGGGGAAAAGGAATGATGGCGGATTCCGCGCCCGTGGTGCGGGTCCGGCGCTGGCCCCACGCCGCCGATCTGCCACTGCCGGAGCCGGCGACCGCCGGCAGCGCCGGCGCCGACCTGCGGGCGGCGGTCGGCGAGGAGGTCGTGATCGCCCCGGGTGGACGCGCCCTCGTGCCGACCGGCTTCAGCGTCGAGATTCCCGCCGGCTGGGAGGGCCAGGTGCGGCCGCGCAGCGGGCTCGCCGCGCGCTTCGGGCTGACCCTCCTCAACTCGCCCGGCACCATCGACAGCGACTATCGCGGCGAAGTCTGCGTCCTGCTGGTCAATCTCGGCGCCGAGCCGTTCGTGGTCCGCCGGGGGGAGCGCATCGCCCAGCTGGTCGTCGCACCGGCGCCGCGCGTGCGCTTCGCCGAGGCCGAAGAGCTGCCCGAGAGCGCGCGCGGCGAGGGCGGCTTCGGTTCCACCGGCCGCGGCTGAGGGACTTGTCGCCGGGGCGCGCTCAGCGCGCCGGAGGCTCGGAATCGGGTCTGGCGACCAAGCCCAGCAGCAGATCCTGCACCAAGGTCCGCAGCTCCAGCGTGTATTCGGTGACGTCGCGCAGCCGGTCCTCGATCTGCTCCAGGCTGGCGCGCCCGGGACCGGCGCCGCGCGCGCGCCGCATGGTCTATCTGTTCCAGTCGGGCGGGCCTTCGCAGCTGGAAACCTTCGACTGGAAGCCGGAACTGGCGGCGCGCCACGGCGAGCAACTGCCGGAGTCCGTGC
>JBGARM010000020.1:0-2857 GCA_044230215.1 Thermoanaerobaculia bacterium
GCTCGTTCGAGCCGCTGCCCTCGGAGCTGCCGACGGTGCTGGCGATGGCGACCGCGGGCGAGCGGCTCTTCGTCGCCACCGAGCGCGGCCTCTTCGAGCGCGAGCGTCGGGCGGGTGGCGATAGCGATACCGCGTTGCCGATGCGGTTCGAGCGTATCGCCGAGCTCGGGGAGCGGCGCGTCGAGCAGTTGGCGACGGCCGCCGGGCGGGTCGTGGCGCGGACCCGCGAGGCGCTCTTCGAGCTCCAGACCGCGATCCCCGGCGCGCGCTTTCACCCTCTCGCGCTCGGCGGCCCGGCAGCTGCCGGGCATCGCGCGCCGTCCGGGCCACGCTCGGTGGCGCTGGCCGCCGGCGACCTATGGGTCCTGCGCGACGAGGGTCTGGCGCGAATGGTGAACGGCAAGCTCCAGGCCGCGAGCCTGCCTTACCCGCCGGCGCCGGGCAGCGAGCTGTTCAGCGTGGCGGACGAGCTGCACTACTCCGGCAAGGAAGGTCTCTTCCGGCGCGACACGCGCTCGGGCGCCTGGCTGCCGGTGCGCTCCGGCCCGGTGCGGACGATCGCCACCGGCAGCGCGCGCTTTCCCTATCTGGTCGTGTCGCAGGGCGCGCTCGCGCTGCACGCTCTGCCGGCAGCGGCGCCAGCGGTGGCCGCGACAGGCGAGGGCGACTGGCTGGCGGTCGACCTGCCCTACCCGGCCAGCGAGACGCTCTCGGCGCTGGTGGTCGGCGATCGGCTGCTGCTCGGCTCCTCGGGTTTCGGCGTCTGGCAGGCCATGCTGCCGTCGACATCCCGCGCCGCCCCGGTCGCCGGCGGGGCTCAGCGCTCGCTGGCGAGCGACGCCAGTATCCGCAAGTAGGTTTCGTAGCGGTTGGCGTCGAGCGCGCCGGATTCCGCCGCCTCGCGCACCGCGCAGCTCGGCTCGTGGGAGTGGCTGCAGTCGTTGAAGCGGCAGTGCGGCGCCAGCTCCTCGAACTCCTCGAAATAGAGCGATAGCTCCTCGCGCGACATTTGCCAGAGTCCGAATTCGCGGATGCCGGGTGTGTCGATGATCCGCGTCTCGTTCGGCAGGCGGTAGATCCGCGCCCGGGTCGTCGTGTGGCGGCCGCGCGCGTTCATCGTCGAGACCTCGCCGACGCGAACGTCGAGCTCGGGCGAGAGCGCGGCGAGAAGAGAGCTCTTGCCCACGCCGCTGTGACCGACGAAGACGACCGTCTTCCCGGCGAGCAGGGCGCGCAGCTCCTCGAGCCCGAGGCCGCTCTTCGCCGAACAGAAGAGAAACGGAATCCGCAGCGCCCGGTAGGGGGCGAGCCGCGCCAGCTCGGGGTCGTTCGCTACGTCGGAGTCGGCGGCGTCGGGAGCTTCCGCGAGGTCGTACTTGTTGACCACGATCGCGGCCGGCACCTGGCCGTGGGCGAGCGCGACGAGAAAGCGATCGAGCAGGCCGGTGGCGAGGGCCGGCCGGCGCAGCGCGGTGACGACCACGGCAAGGTCGAGGTTCGCGGCCAGCACGCGCTCGCGATGGGCGAGCAGGGGGTCCGGTCGGGAGAGCCGGCTCCAGCGCGGCAGAACCTGGGCGACGACCAGCTCTCCACTCGGCCGGCGGGCGAGGCGCAGCCGGTCGCCCACCGCGAGATCGCTCTTCTGCACCAGCGCCAGCGCCTTGGGCAGATGACAGACGACGATCTCGCCGTTCATCTCCGCCTCGCACTGACCGCGGGAGATCGCGACCACCAGCGCCTCCCCGGAGAGCACCGGGTCGCCGGTCTCCGCGGTGCCGTCCGTGGGGCTCGCGCCGGCAGCCGGCACGGGAGTCCGCAGGCGCTCCGCCCGGCGATCGATTCCCACCGAACGCCGCTGTCCGCGCTTCTGGCGCAGCGGCAGGTCGTCGTAGTCGTTTTCGTCCATCGGATGGGTGGGGTCGGTGGGCGCCGCGGTCAATCCTGCACGCCGGTGATGCCGGCCTTTCGGGCATAGTAGCGGAAGGAACGGAAACTCATCCGCAGCAACTCGGCAGCTTGAGTCTGCACACCGCTGCTGCGCTCGAGCGCCTGCCGCATGATGTCGGCGCGTATGCTCTCGAGAAGCGCCTCGAGATCGAGCCCATCGGGCGGGAGCGCCACCCCCTGGTCGTCGCGCGGCCCGGATGCGGCGAGCGAGGTCGGCAGGTCGGCAGTGGTGATCGCGCTGCCGGTCGACAGCGCGATCGCGCGCTCGATCAGATTCTCGAGCTCGCGGACGTTGCCGGGCCAGCCATGACCCTCGAGAAGCCGCATGGCCTCGGCGGAGATCCGCTTCGGCGGAACGCCGAGCGCGTGGCTGTACTTGTGCAGGAAGTGGTCGACCAGGAGCGGAATGTCCTCGCGCCGCGAGCGCAGCGGTGGAATCGAGATCGGGATGACGTTGATGCGGTAGAAGAGATCCTCGCGAAACTCTCCGCGCGCGATCTTGTCCACCAGGTTCTGGTTGGTGGCGGCGATGATCCGGACGTCGACGGGATCTTCGGTTGCACCGCCGACCCGGCGCACCACTTTCTCTTGCAGGACGCGCAGGAGCTTGACCTGCATCGGCAGGCTCATCTCGCCGATTTCGTCGAGGAAGAGGGTGCCGTGGTTGGCCTCCTGGAAGAGGCCCTTCTTGTCGCGCACCGCGCCGGTGAAGGCGCCGCGCTCGTGGCCGAAGAGCTCGCTCTCGAGCAGCTCGCTCGGCAAGGCGGCGCACGCCACCGCCACGAACGGGCCGTTGCGGCGCGGCGAGTGCTCGTGGATGGCGCGCGCCAGCACCTCCTTGCCGGTGCCGCTCTCGCCGCTGATGAGCACCGTGGTCGGCGTGTCGGCGACCTTCTCGAGGACGCCGTAG
>JBGARM010000020.1:2867-17798 GCA_044230215.1 Thermoanaerobaculia bacterium
GCTCTCGAGGAGATTCTCGGGCATGGCGCCGCAATTGATGGACAGCACCCTCTGCGCGGCGCGGGGACTGGAGAAGTGAATGGCGCGGGCGATCAGCTCCTTGCCGGTGCCGCTCTCGCCGTGGATGAGGACGGTGGACGCCGTGCGCGCGACGCGTTCGATGAGTCCGAAGATCGCCTGCATCTTCGGACTGCGCCCGATGATGTTCTTGAAGGCGTAGCGCTGCTCGAGCTCGCGCCGCAGGTAGGTGTTCTCTTCGTAGAGCCGGTTCTTCTCGAGGGCGCGCTCGAGCACCGCCTTGAGCTCGTCGATATCGAACGGCTTGGAGACGTAGTCGTAGGCGCCCAGCTTCATCGCATCGATGGCGTTCTTCGTCGAGGTGTAGGCGGTCATCATGACGACCGAGGTTCGCGAGTCGCCGGCCTTGATCTCCCGCAGCAGCTCGAGCCCGTTGCCGTCCGGCATCATCATGTCGCAGAGCACGAGGTCGGGCGTGCGTTCGGCGAGCTGCTCGCGCGCCTCGCGAACCGAGCGCGCGGTCGTCACTGAGAGCCCCTCACCGGAGCACAGAACGGAAAGGAACTCGAGCAGGCTCGTCTCGTCGTCGACGATCAGGATGCTTCCAGATTGCACTCAGGCCTCCGACGCCACGGGAAGTGCCGCTGGACTGTGGACGGGCAGGGCGACGACGATCCGAGTGCCGGCCGCGGGCCGGCTCTCGACGCTGATCGAACCGCCATGCTCCTGGACGATCCGGTAGACGATGGCCATGCCGATGCCGGTGCCGGAGTCGAAGAACGACTGGAAGGGATGGAACAGCTTGGCCCGCTGCTCCTCGGACATGCCATGGCCGGTGTCGCGGAACTCGATGCTGTACGACTCGCCGCGCAGCCTGCCTTCGATATGGAGACTCCCGCCTCCGGGCATGGCGCGCAGAGCGTTCCGCGCCAGATTCCAGAAGATCTGGCTGATCTGGTCGGGATCGCCGGTGAGCTGGACCGACTCGGGGTCGAGATCCAGGGTGAACTCGTGTCCGCCAGTGGCCTCCTCGGAGTTGCGCAGCAGCGCCGTGTTCTCGGCCAGCAGGGCGGCAATGTCGAATCTGGCCGCGGCGCGCTCGCGCGGGCGCGCGAAGCGGAGAAATCCCTTGATCGTCCGGTCGAGGCGGAGGCTCTCCTTGACGATGATGTCGAGCAGCCGGCGTTCCTGCTTTTCGGCGTCGATCGAAGCCGAGAGCAGCTGCACCGAGCCGGAGATCGCCGCGAGGGGATTGCCGACCTCGTGGGCCAGGCCGGCCGCGAGCTCGCCGACGGCGGCCATGCGGTCCTTGAGGCGCAGCTCCTCCTGCAGCCTGCGCCACTGCGAGAGGTCCTGGAAGACCACGATCCAGCCGGTCGGAACGTCGTGCGCGTCGGTGAGCCTCGTCACCGTGAAGCCGATCGGCAGGCGCTCGGCGCCGCGCTGGACGGTGAGCTCGGAGCGGGTGAACCGGTCGGAGCCCGTCTCCGAGACCGCGGCGCTCCATTCCGCCTGCGAGAACAGTCCGCTCTCGGAGATCGGCTTGCCGAGCAGGGCGGTTTCGGTCGTGCCCAGGATCTCGAGCGCGGCGCGATTCACGGTGGTCACTCTGGCCTCGAGGTCGGTGGAGATGAGCCCGCTCGAGATCGACTGAATGACGTCGCGATGAAAGATCTCGAGGTTGGCGAGGCTGCCGGTCTTCTCGGCGAGCTCCTCCTCGGCGCGGGAAGCGCTCTCGCCGAGGTACGACGTCAGGAGCGCCACGGCATAGAAGCCGAAGAGATGCACCGCGAGGTTGTAGGAGATGCGGAAAGAGAGCTCGAGATCGGTGGGCAGCGGCGACAGCGCCGGTATCCAGTTGCGCGCCAGCGCGGTGAGCAGCGTCGCGTAGAGGATGTAGGCGATCCCGGCGATGGTCATGGCCGCGCGCCGCTGCAGGATGACGGCGGACACCATGATCACGACCAGGTAGAGCATCGAGAACGGGCTGGTGATGCCGCCGAAGAAATAGACCAGTCCGGAGACCAGCAACAGGTCGCCGGCGAACTGGATATAGGCGTGCCACAGCGGCCGCGCCGGGAGCAGCCGCAGCAGGGCGATGTGCGCGAGGCTCGCGACGTAGGTGGCGGCGACGAGGACGAAGAGGAGGTTGAACTCCGGCAGCTCGCCGCGCGAGGAGAGCTCGAAGACGAGATAGGAGAGCAGGACGCTCGAGATCATCACCAGCCGGAAGGCGATGAGCCACCGGAGATGCCGTTCGAGGTTCGGCAGATGGCGGGAGGGGCTCATGGGCGATGGAGATCGAAAAGGGAGGGGGCGAACCCCCTCCCTGGAACGGCAGGCGAGCCCGGTCGGGAGAGCTGCGTCGCGCGCCGCCTATTCGATCTTCTGCAGAATGGCGTACATCGGCATGTACATGGCGGTGACGATCGTGCCGATGATGCCGCCGAGCACGACGATCATAACGGGCTCGAGGAGCTTCATCAGGCCCGCCACCGCGGTGTCGACTTCCTCTTCGTAGAAGTCGGCGATCTTCGACAGCATCTGATCGAGGGCGCCGGTCTGCTCGCCGACGTTGACCATCTGCACGACCATCGGCGGGAAGACCTTGGTCTCGGCCAACGGGCCCGAGATCGTCTTGCCCTCCTCGACGCTCTTGCGCACGGCCATGATGGCGTCTTCGACGATGGCGTTGCCTGAAGTCTTGGCGGTGATCTCGAGACCGTCGAGGATCGGCACGCCGGAAGCCGTCAGGGTGGAGAGGGTGCGGCAGAAACGCGCCACGGCGATCTTCCTCACGAGCATCCCGACGACCGGCAGCTTGAGCATGAAGCCGTCGATGACCCGCCTGCCGCGCTCCGTCTTGTGGTAGCGCTTGATCGCCATGTAGATGAGAACGATGGCGGCGATGATCAGGGGGAAGAAGCGACCGAGGAAGTTGCTCGCGCCGACGACCGCCCGGGTCAGGAAGGGGAGTTCGCCGCCGAGGCCGGCGAACAACTGGGCGAACACCGGAATGACCTTCCACAGGATGATCGTCACCACGCCGGCCGCGATGACGATGATCGAGACGGGATAGATCAGCGCCGACTGCACCTGCGCGTTCAAGCGCACGACCTTCTCGATGTAGGTCGCCAGGCGCTGCAGGATGACGTCCAGGATACCGCCGGCTTCGCCGGCCGCGATCATCGAAACATACAGATTGTCGAACGCCTTGGGGTGCTTGCGCATCGCGTCAGCGAGGTTGGAGCCCGACTCGACGTCGGACCGCACCTGCTGGATGATCTCGCGGAAGGTGCGGTTCTCCTCCTGCTCGCCGAGGATCTCGAGACACTGCACGAGCGGCAGACCGGCATCGAGCATGACGGAGAACTGGCGGGTGAAGATCGCCACCCGCTTGGCGCCGACGCCGCGGGGGAACTTCGGTATGAGGCGGAGCTCGCGCCCCTTCTCCTTGATCGAGGTCAGCTGGACGTTCTGGCGCCGCAGGATGGCGGTCGCGGCATCGCGCGTATCGGCGATAAGGATGCCCTCCTGAAACGCGCCGAAGCGGTTCTTGCCCTTCCACACGAAGCTGGGCATCTCTTAGCTCCTCTGCGCCACCGGCGCGCCGGGGCCCTCGATCATGTTCTGGTTCATGGCGGTGGGTCCGCGCGAAATGATCTCCTGCAGCTCTTCCGGGTAGGAAGAGCGATTCAAGGCGGTCTGCAGGCTGATCATGCGCTTGAAATACAGGGCGGCGAGGGCCTGGTTGAATGTCTGCATGCCGTATTTCGCCTGCCCGGTCTGCATCATGCCGTAGATCTGATGCACCTTGTCTTCGCGGATGAGATTGCGAATGGCGGCGTTGGGCACGAGGATCTCCATCGCCAGCGCGCGCCCCTTGCCGGTGGCGCGGGGCAGCAGCGACTGGCAGAGGATTCCCTCGAGCACGAACGAGAGTTGCACCCGGATCTGCCCCTGCTGGTGCGCGGGAAAGATGTCGACGATACGGTTGATCGTCTGCGCTGCCGAGTTTGTGTGCAGGGTGGCGAAGGTGAGATGGCCGGTCTCGGCGATACGCAGCGCCGACTCGACGGTCTCGAAGTCGCGCACCTCGCCGATCAGGACGACGTCGGGATCCTGCCGCAGGCTCGAGCGCAGCGCGTTGGCGAAGCTGTGGGTGTCGGCGTGCAGCTCGCGCTGGTTGACGATGCACTTCTTGTGGCTGTGCAGGTATTCGACCGGATCCTCGATCGTCACGATGTGCTCGGCGCGCTCGCGGTTCACCTTGTCGAGCATCGCGGCCAGGGTGGTCGACTTGCCCGAGCCGGTCGGACCGGTGACGAGCACCAGACCGCGCGGCTTCTCGCAGATCTTCTCCACCACCGCCGGCAGGCCGAGCTCGCGAAAGCTGCGGATCTCGTAGGGGATCTGCCGGAAGGCGGCGGCGATCGCGCCGCGCTGGTGGAAGACGTTGGCGCGGAAGCGCGCGAGCCCCTTGATGCCGAACGAGAAGTCGAGCTCGAGATCCTCTTCCAGACGGTGCTTCTGGTTGTCCGTCAGGATCGAGTAGGCGATCTGCTTGGTCTCGCTCGGCGTGAGCGGCGGAAGGTTGAGCGGCTTCAAGACACCGTCGACGCGAACCTGCGGCGGGGAGTTGGTCGTGATGTGCAGATCCGACCCGCCCTGCTCGACCATCGTCTTCAACATCTGATTCAAAGTCGGCGGCATGGCCTCCTCCGAAAAAACTCTGCGACAAGAAATGTCACGGCCGAGTGTACACGAAGGGCTGGCCCTCCGCTACAGCGCGCGCCACACCGCAAATACCGGCAACCATGAGAGTTCCGGCGGTGCGGCGAAGCGGAAAACGAAACCTCGCGGAAAAAGAAAAGGCCCGCGGTGCGAACACCGCGGGCCTCGGAGCGCCGGACTCGAAAGCCCGGAGAGCCGTCCTCAGTAGCTGACCTTGACCGTGTAGGTGGCGCGGGTCGCGGAGTACTTGTAGACCCGGGCGTAGACCGTCGTCGCGGCGCCGGTGGTGTTGGTCCAGGTCGCCTGGTCGGCGGTGGTGCCGCCGTTGGTCGACTGGGCAACTGCCGTCGTCGAACCAGCACGGTAGAGGTAGAGGTCGTAGTCGACCGACAGACCGTTCAGCAGGCCGGTGACGACGGCCCCGGCGGGCACCGTCATCGAGAAGTAGTCGTTCGAATCCGTGCCGCCGACGAACGTCCCGTTGACCGTGCTGCAGGGCGCGACCAGCGGATCGGCGGTGGTGGTGGCGTCGTTCGCTTCGCTCTCGGCCACGACGGAGCAACCGCCGCCGCCGGTCGAGTAGCTGCCGAGGAGGGTCACGCCGCTGTAGGCCGAGTAGCCGTTCAACATGACGTAGTAGGTGCCGACCTGCGCCGTCGCGATGTTGCAGGTTTCGGCGTTGCCGGAGACGTACGGCCGGCAGTCGTAGCTGGTGAGGGTCGGCGCGGAGCCGAACTTGACGTACATGTCGGCGTCACCGGTGCCGCCGGAGATCTGGAACTTGAGGGCGGAGGCGCCCGAGGGCACCGCCATCGTCCAGTTCTGCTGGCTGTTGAGTGCGCCGGAGATGCCGGTGACCGGGACGCCGTTGGTGAGCGTCGAGCCGCCGCCGGTGCAGGCCGCGGTCGTGACGGAAGCCTGCGTCGAGTTGCCCGAAGCGCAGCTGCCGTTCGAGGCCGAGACGACGTAGTAGTAGGTCGTGTTGCAGGTGAGGCCGCTGTCGGCGAACGGGCTCGCCGAGGAGGTGCCCACCGAGCTGTACGGTCCGCCGCTCACCGTCGCGCGCGAGACCGTGTAGGAGGTCGCGCCCGAGGAGGCGGTCCAGCTGACACTCGCCGTGGTCTGGGCCGAGGAGGAGGCCGAGACGCCGGTGGGTGCGGCCGGCGGCGTACAGGTGCCGCCGGCCGGCGTCACCGAGACGCAGGTCGACGGACCCGAGGCCGCGGCCTCGTTGCCCGAAGGCTGCGCCACCACCTGGTAGTAGTAGGTGAGGCCGTTGGCGACCGCGTTGTCGGTGTAGCTGGTGGCGCTGACGTCGTTCGCCGCCTTGGTGAAGCCGGCGTTGCAGCCCGACTCGTTGCGGTAGACGTCGTAGACGCCGGTCGAGCCGCTCCACGAGAGGGCGACCGAGTTGGCGCCCGGGGTGGCCGAAAGGGCCGGGACCGCCGGCGGCGTGACGCCGACGAAAGTCGTGTTCCAGGCGGTGTCGGTGGTGCAGGCGATGCCGTGGCGGTTGAACGCCGCGCCGAGGGCCGCGCCGTGCGGCGTGCCGTCGTTCAGGTTGCCGTTGTCGTCATCGACAGCGCGCATCGAGCGCCAGAGCGTGCCGGTCGAGCAGCCGTTCGCCGACCAGGTGCCGCTGGCGGTGCAGACCATGGCCTTGGTGGCCGTCGAGCGCGACAGATACCAGAGGCGGTCGGTCGTGGCCCAGGCGGCGCCACTGCCGGGACTTGGCAGATCGCGGTTGGCGAAGTCCCACAGTGCCTGCGACGGTACGAGCGACTCGCAGTGTCCTTCCTTGCCGCAGGGTCCCTTGTAGTTGGTGCTGGTGGGGCAGAGGGTCTGGGTGAAGTTGGCGACCGTCGAAGGGGTATTCGCGGAGTGCTTGGCGTAGTCGATATCGCGCACGCCCGAGCAAGCCGTGCAGGCGTTGCCGTACCCGCCGCAGTTCGACGTGCCGAGGAAGCCGTTGCCGATGCAGGAGTTGTGGGTGAAGAGAGCGGCCGAGAAGTCGCCGTAGGTCTCGCCCGTGCCGTTGTCGGCCGAGGAGCCGTTGCCGTCGTTCGAGTCGAGGCCGTGGCCCCACTCGTGCAGCGAAACGCCCGGCAGCTCGCCAGTGTTGGCGCAGCCGCCGCCCGACTTGAAGAAGTTGAGCGCCGTGCCGTCCCAGTAAGCGTTGCAGGTCTGGTTCAAGTTGACCTTGACGGTCAGCGAACCGCCGAGCCAGCTGTTCGAGGGCAGCCAGCCGCGGCCGATCTCCTTGGCGCGGTTGACGTTGTAGAACTGAGTGCGGGCCGCATGCGTGTTGCCGGCGCCGCCGCCCGTCGACGGGATGGTGCAGTCCGTGCCAGTGCCGCTGCCGAGGGCGATCACGCCCGAGCCGTCCGCGGCCTTCGAGGTGGAACCGCAGCTGTCGGTGATCTTGACGTACTGGCCCTGCAGGGTGGTCGTGCCGGTGGTGCCGCTGAAGATGCCGGCCGAGTTGGTGTAGACGCCGGTGGCGACGTTGGTGAACGGCAGCGGCAGAACGCGCTCGGCCGCCGGGCGGTCGCCCTGGAAGGTGCCGCCGGTGGCGGAGCCGTACTCGTTCATGTCGCGGAACTCGAGGAGCTTGCCGCTCGCCGCGTCGACCCGGCCGCGCCAGGTGCCCATGATGCCTTCGCGGCGGAACGAGAACTCCCAGACGCCGACCAGGCCGCGGCCGTTGCCGGGCGCGTAGCCTTCGACATAGCTCTTGCTGGCGACCGCCGTCGGCAGCAGCTTGTAGGAGCCGTTGTCGAGGATCGTGTCACCGGCCTGGAAGCCGTCGACGTAGGCAAAGAAGGTGGCGCGGGCCGCATCCACCGGGACGCGCACTGCCGGGGTGCGGGTTCCGGGCGCAGGCAGGTTCTCGCTGCCGAAGCCGATCAGGTTTCCGTTGTTGACGTAGAAGACGACGCGGGCGCCCTCGACCTTGCGGCCGCCGGCGAGGACGTCGAAGTCGACGAACCAGACGTGGCTGGCAGGCTGGCCGGAGCGGCCGGCGTTGAGGACGAGATTGGCCGGATCGACGCCCAGCATGCCGCCGACGTCCGCGAGCTGCCGGCGGGCGAGCGTCTCGAGGGTCGCGAGGGTGACCTTGCCGCTGGCCGCGAGGCTGTTGCCGGCGCCGGGGATCCAGGCGACGTTGCCGCCCTCGGCGTAGTCGATCTTTCCGGTGCGCTTGTCGACGTAGGCGATCCAGGGGGCGCTCTGGCCGGCGGCGAAAGCCTGCCAGGCCATGTCCGTGTCGGAAGCCACGAAGCTCGCCGCGTCGGAGAGCAGGGCGGTGTCGGGATTCACCCGCAGCTCGGCCCGGTCGAGAGCGCGCGCCGAGAGCGAGTCACTCGCTTCGCGCAGCGTCTGCGCGCCGGCAGGCTGGACGCACATCGCGAGCAGCAGGCCGGCAAGTGCTAGAGGCAGGGTTCGAATCGTCGTTCGCAGCGTCTTGTCCATGGTTTCCAGTCTCCTCAAGAGAAATCGTCTGCGGGTGTTCCGCAGGCGTCGGCAAACCGACTTGGAACTTTTCGGACATGGCGATGCACGCACCCCGCGACTCATCGCCCGTCCCGGGAGCTCTCGCGAAGCGAGGACCGGTTCTTGGAGTGCGGCGGTGCAGCTGAACTTCAACCTGTGAGGGTTGGGCGAACACTAGAGGGGTGAGACTCCCTTGTCAAGTGTTATTTTGTGTGCCTCTTCCTGAACAGGAATCCGATGCCCCGACCGCCTTTTTCGCGTCCCCTGCTGCTCCTGGCCGGCCTGTCTTGCAGCCTCGTCGCGGGCTCCGTTGCCGCTGGAACCTCCGGGACGGGCGGGCTCGGGAGCGCCCTCTCCCGCGAAGGATTCGATTCCTCCGAACATCGTGCTGCTGACCCTCGACACGACGCGGGCGGACCATCTGGGAAGCGCCGGGTGGGCCTATGCGGCGACGCCGAACCTGGACGCGCTGGCGCGCCGCGGGGTGCGTTTCGAACGCTGCGACAGCGCCGCGCCGATCACTCTGCCTTCGCACGCCACGATCCTCTCCGGGCTCCTGCCACCGCGGCACGGGGTGCGCGACAACGGCACCTTCGTCCTCGCCGCTTCCGTGCCGACGCTCGCCGAGCGCCTGGCAGAGCGGGGCTACGACACCGCGGCGGTGGTCTCGGCGGTGGTGCTGGCGCGCCGGCACGGCCTGAACCAGGGATTTCGCATCTATGACGACGACCTCGGCGCCGGCGTCTCGGCGGGGACGTCGGTCGAAGAGCGGCAGGCCGAAGCGACGACGACGGCCGCGCTGGCGACGCTCGCCGGCCTCCATCCGCCCTACTTCCTCTGGGTGCACTACTACGATCCGCACGAGGAATACCGCCCGCCGACCCGCTTCGCCGATGCCGCCCGCGGTCCTTCGCGGCTCTACGACGGCGAGATCGCCTATATGGACAGCGAGATCGGGCGTCTCCTCGCGGCGCTTCCGCCGGCGACAGTCGTCGCCGCGGTCGGTGATCACGGCGAGATGCTCGGCGAGCACGGCGAGCTGACCCACGGCGTGCTGCCATTCGCTGGCGCCCGGCGCGTGCCGCTGCTGCTCGCCGGCCCCGGCGTACCTGCCGGCCGCGTCTCGGCCTGCCTGGTGCGAACCGTCGACCTCGTGCCGACGCTGCTCGATCTGGCCGGGCTCGAAGTTCCGGCCGGGCTCGACGGCGAGGCGCTGGTTCCGGGCCTCGCCAGCGAGGCGGGCGAATCGGCCTGCAGCCGGGTCTCCTACACGGAGAGCTTCCTGCCGTTCTACGCCTACAAGTGGTACCCGCTGCGCACGCTCTCCGACGGCCGCGCGCTCTTCCTGCAGGCGCCGACGCCGGCGCTCTTCGGACTCGACGCCGATCCCGGCGAGGCGCGCGACCTCGCGCCTCGAGAGCCCGAGCTCGTGCGCCTGTGGGGCTCGCGGCTCGAGCGCCTGCTGGCGTCGGCCGGGGAGAAGCTCGACGAGGCACGCTCGCCGCAATCGACGCTCGACGCCGAGCAGCGCCGCCAGCTCGCCAGTCTCGGCTATCTCTCCGGAGCTGGAGCCGCGAGCGGAGAGGTCGCCGGCGATCTGCCGGATCCGCGCGACCGGGTGGAGATCGCCCAGGCGCTGCACGCCGCGGCCGCGCGCATTCAGCAGGGCGGCTGTCCGGAGGTGCTGCGCGAGCTCGAGCGCATTGTGCGCGAGGATCCGCACAACTTTCCCGCCCTGGCTCTCGCCGGGCAGTGCCTGCGGGACGCCGGCCGGCATGCCGAGGCGCTCGCCCTCTACCGGCGGGCAGCGCAGGAGAATCCGGCCTCGGCGGTGCCGGTGGCCAACGTCGCGGGCAGTCTCCTGCAACTCGGGCGACGGGACGAGGCCGAGCGCGAATTCCGCCATGCCCTGGCGCTCGATCCGACCGAGGGCGACTCGGCGGCGAATCTCGCCCGGCTGCTGCGCGAGAGCGGGCGGGTCGCCGAGGCGGCGGAGATCCTCGACCGGACCATCGCCGCCGGTGGAGCTTCGGAGCAGCTCTTCCTCGAGCGCGGCACGATGCGGGCGACGGCCGGCCGGCTGGAGGAGGCGCTCGCCGACTTCCGCGAGGCGGTGCGGCGCGCTCCCACCGACCCGCAGCCGATCGAGAGCTCCGCCCGCGCGCTCTTTGAACTCGGCCGGTTGCGGGAGGCGGCGGTGGGCTACGAGACGCTGGCGCGCCTCGTGCCCGACCGTGCCGACGTCTGGAAGACGCTGGTGGCGCTCTATCTCGAGCTCGGCGAAGGCGCCTCGGTCGAGCGCGCTGCACGCGCGGCGCTCCGGGTGGAGAGCGATCCGGCGGATCGCGCGCGGCTCGAGGAGCTGCTCGCGGGCCTCGCCGCGGCGCCCTAGCCGGTCCTAGGAGCGCAGCTCCTTCTCGAGGAGCTGCCCGGCGATGAGCAGGAAATCGTGCTCGGTGACGATGCCGACGAGGCGCCCGTCCTTGAGCACCGGCAGGCAGCCGATGCCATGCTCGCGCATGAGGACGATGGCGTCCAGCGTCGAGGTCTCGGGGGTCACCGTGACGAGGTCCGTCGACATGACCTCGCGCACCGCGATCGGCCCCTTGCCCAGTTCCGCCGTCCGCTCGGCCACCAGACGCACGATGCCGCTCTGGGAGATGATGCCGATCAGCCGGTGCTCGTTGTCTTCGACCGGGACGTGGCGGATCTTCTTCCACTGCATCAGATTGGCCACCAGCTCGACGGCCTCGTCGGCGTGCGTGGTGATGATGTCGGTGGTCATGAACTGCTCGATCTGCCCGAAGTGCTTCTCCCAGCCGCCGGCATGCGCGAGGCGGGCGAGCGGCCACTGGTGCACCGGCAGGCCGGTCAGCTGATTCTCGATGATCGCGCCGGTGATCGCTCCCAGGCGCTCGCCGCGGTTGCCCTTTTCGCGCAATGAATTGAAGCTGTCGAGCTGCCACTGGGCGCCGGTCTTCTTGGTGCGCACGCGCTCCTCGATGATGCCCAGGTAGCGGTCGACGTCCTTGGCATCGATGCCCTTCAGCTTGAGCCCGTCGCGGGCCACCGGCAGGAGCTCTTCGAGGATCAGCTCGGCGGCGGGAATCTGCTGATGCCCGGGCCAGCCGAACTGCGCGCGCAGCCCGAGGCGCGCGGCGGCGACGAAGTTCTCGTTGGCGGTGTCGAACTCCATCACCTTGCGGATGTCCGGATAGACGCGCGAGAGCCCCGACAGCAGCCCGAACCAGAAAGCGGCATTGGCGACCTCGTCGACGATGCTCGGTCCCGAAGGCAGGATCCGGTTCTCGATCCGCAGATGGGGGCGACCTTCGCAGATGCCGTAGCAGGGCCGGGTCCAGCGGTAGATCGTGCCGTTGTGCAGCCGCAGCGCCTTGAGGTTGGGAACTTCGTCGCGCCGCAGCATGGCGAGCGAGTCCTCGTCGATGTCGGCCGACAGCAGGACCTTGAAGCGCGCGATGTCCTCGCGAAAGATCTCGAGCACCGAGTCGTCGACCCAACGCCGGCCGAACGAGACGCGCGAGGGCTGTTCGCGCAGGTGGAGCCCGGCGGCGCGGTGATCGACCGACTGCTGGAAGAGGGCGATACGGGTCTCGCGCCAGAGCCGGCGGCCGAAGAGCAGCGGCGAATTGCACGCCGCCGCGAGCACCGGTCCGGCGACCGCCTGAGTTAGGTTGTAGAGCGCGGCGAACTCCTCCGGACCGACCTGAAAGTGGGCCTGGAAGCTGGTGTTGCAGGCCTCCACCATCACGTTCTCGTGGCGGATGATGAGCTCGTCGGCGCCCTTGATGTAGAACTCGTAGGCGCTGCCCCGGAGCCGGCGCATCGCCTCGTTGAGGGCGAGGTAGCGCGGCTTCGGCGTCATGTTCTCGAGCGACAGATCCGAGATGTCGAGGGTCTGCAGGATGCCGGTCATGATGACGTCGGCGCCGAGCTCGTGGGCGGCCTTGCGGCCCTTGGCCAGGAGATCCACCAGCTGCTTTTCCATCTGCTGCAGGCAGTCGCCGCCGAACAGCAGGGGATCGGTGTTGAATTCGAGGTTGAAACGGGCGAGCTCGGTCGTGTAGTGCTCGTCGTCGATCTGCTCGATCATCTCCATCGCGATCGGCGCCGGGCTGAAACCTTTGTCGACGAGGAAGAGCTCCTGCTCGGCGCCGATTCGCCGCACGCCGGTCTCGATGGCGCCGTGTTGCAGCATCAGGTCGAGCGCCTGCAGGTCTCCCAGGAGTTTCCTGGTGAAGGCGCGCAGAGATTCCGAATCCAGCTCTTTGACGTCGTGTTCGCCCATCGTCGAAGCCTTTCTCCGGGGATGCCGACTGCCGGGCAGTCTAGCAGCGAAGAAGAGGGCTCAGAAACGCTCGCTGGTCGAGACGAGGTACTGGATCTTCTCGATCGACGGGTCGCCGTCGAGAGGGAACGCGATGTCGAGGCGGATGGTATTGGCGTGCGAAGTCCGCGTCGGAGCGATGCGCAGGCCGGCGCCGATGTCGCGCAGCCAGCCGAGTCCGCCGGCCTGGGTTCCGTCCTCGAACCAGGCGCGTCCGACGTCGGCGAACAGCGCGGCGCCGAGCCTGAAGAGGTGGAGGAACTCGCGCGAGCCGTACCAGCGCTGCTCGACCGTCAGCAGAGCGCGGCGGTCGCCCTCCTCGTAACGCAGTGGATAGCCGCGCAGGCCCGTGTCGCCGCCGATGAGGAGTTGGCTCTCGGCGTCGAGGTGGCTCGCCACGTCGGCGAGCGCTGCGACGTAGAGCGCCTGGTTCGCAAAGTCGCGAAAGAGGTAGCGCAGGCCGAGAGAGAAGAGCACCGGCCCGCTGCCGCCCGATTCGAGCCGACCGCCGAGCGCGGCGGAGGCGATCAGCAACTGGCGTTCGCTGGGCTTGATGCCGCGCGAGAGGGCGGAGTCGTAAACCACGGCGTCGCGGTCCGAGCCGAGGCTCTCGGCCGCGAAACCCAGCCGGGCCGTGCCCTGCCAGCCGATCTCGAGGTCTTCCGCCCTGCCGACCCGGTCGAAGTCGTGCTCGACGACGAAGGCGTCCTGGACCCAGCTCCAGCCTACCCAGGGGTAGACCAGCTTGCGGTCGGGCGGCAGCGTCGTCGTCGGCTCCTCCGGGAGCTGGGCGAACTGGACCTCGTCGTAGGTCACCCCGAGGAGCAGCCGGTGGGTCTCGCCGTGGACGAGGCCGCGCGACAGACCGAGCCAGACCTCGCCGCGACGGCTCTTCTGCTCGAAGCTCTCGCGCACGTGGCCGAGCTCGTAGAGGTCCGTGGTGCGACGGTTGTCCTGGAGGTCGAATCCCCCCGCGTGCCGGGTCGAAAGAGCGAAGAACGGCCGTTCGACCCGCAGCTGCTCCGTGGTGCCGTCGCTGTTGTCGGCGTAGACGATCTTGCCCCGCAACCGGCTGCCGAAGAGGTTCGGATCCTCGTAGGAGAAGAGAGTCGAGGTGCGATCGACGTCGGAGGTTTGCGCGATCTGGAGGTTCTTGCCCCAGCCGAGGAAGTTCGACTCCTCGATCTCGATCTTGTACTTGTTGACCCCGCCGCTGCGGCCGAAGTTCAGGCCCGGCTTGAGCGACCAGTTGTCGCGGGTGCGGACCTCGAGGTCGACCAGGCCGTCGTGGTAAGCCACCGGCCGGATGCTCACTTCGGCCAGGAAGCGCAGGGCGCGCAGTATGCGCTCGGACTCGGCGACGGCGCTCGCCGAATAAGGGTCGCCCTCGGCGAACAGAAGCTGGCGGGCGACGATCCGCTCGCGGGTGTCGCGATGGAGGAGATTCGCCCAGCGAAAAAGCATCTTGCTCTCGCCGGGCTTTTCGAGGTCGAAAACGTCGCCGATGTGGATCACGATCGTGCCGATGCGGGCGCCCGCGGCTTCGAGCTGCTCCGGCGAAGGCACGGTCCCGGGTGGGGTGAGGCCCGCCCCGGGCGGCTGTTGAGCGAGGGACGCCGCGGCACACGCGAGGCTCAGCCCGAGGACGAGAGGGCCGATTCCCATGGCGCGGCGGCTGGACAAGACAGGTCCCGCCGGCTCGACTGCCCGGCGATCGGACCAGTATAGGACCGGCAAATGAACGCCGGATGACTTGCCGGAACCCCCGGGTTCTGCCGGCTCAGCCCGCGACCGGGGCGGGGGCCGCGGTGAACGCGGGGTGGACCAGCGCGCCATCGCGCGCCAGCAGCGTCCCCATGACCTCCTGGTCGGTCTCCGGGATGCCGAGCCTCTTGTCCTTGAAGACCATCATCAGCAGGGTCAGGAGGTTGCGCGCGTAGACCAGGCTGGCGTCGGCCGGGACGGTCGCCGGCAGGTTCGACGGCCCGAGAATGAAGACCCCCTGATGCTCGACCTCCTCGTCGACCCGGGTGAGCTCGCAGGTGCCGCCCTGGGTGGCGGCGATGTCGACCACCACCGAGCCCGGTTTCATCGCTTCGACCATGTCGCGGGTGAGGAGGATCGGGGCCCGCTTGCCGGGCACCTGGGCGGTGGTGATGACCACGTCGGCGACCGCCAGGCGCGTCTTGAGGATCGCCCGCTGCTGCTCGAGGAACTCCTTGGAGACCTCCTTGGCGTAGCCGCCGGTGCCTTCGGCGGTGGGCATCTGCGGCTGGTGGATGACGCGGCCGCCGAGCGACTCGACCTGCTCCTTGACCGCCGGCCGCACGTCGGAG